>JBJTOP010000374.1:0-28715 GCA_046074645.1 Planctomycetaceae bacterium
ATGGGGAATGGGGGGGGCGTTTCGCGGAGTGAAACGCGAAGTTGTTTGAATTTGTCAGAAGTCGCCGACGACTTCGCCGTTGCCGCGAGTTGCCAGTGAACGATAGAGGTTCAGATCGATGTTTTCGGAGATGAATCGCACGGATCCGTCACCCATGGTGAATTGAGCGCCGCCGACGTGATAGCTGCCGAAGGACATTTCCATGAGCACTCCGTGCATGTTGGGGTCAAGGTTTGCGTTGATCCTCACCACTGCGGAGCCCAGCCCTTCAGAATACTCGGTGCCACCGATTCCACCGTAGACCCAGCCGCCGGATTGGGGGCAGCCGAACTGCCAGTAATCCATCTGCTGGCCGTCCTTCGAATAAGTGGACGTGCGGGATTCGCCAATCATGATCGTGTTCGACGTGCCATCGGTGATATCGCGCATTCTGACGTTGCTGCAGCCGTAGAACATGCCGTCGAGATTGACTTGTTCAAGAGCGAGGAACTGAGCGGTGTTGAAGCCTGCGGGGCGAGTGGACAGGTCGTCGGAGGCGATCAGAGCGCCGGCGACGCCGCGATAGCTGACTGGCACGCGCCCTGTAATCCCTTCGTTGTCACGCGGTTCGAGCGGCATGGAGGGGCAGCGGAAGGCTGGAATCACGGTGGAACAGGCAGCGGTGTTTGGCGACCCGACCCAGTCCCAGTTGCCAGGTCCGGTTTCCTGCCAGATCAGTGTGGCATACAGATTCTGTTGTTCGATCTGCGGCAGAATCATGGCGGTCCAGAGTGTTTCGCGTTCGTCAAAGCCCCATGGAAAGACGTTCACTGTGTCATGGTAGTTGTGGAGGGCGAGGCCAATTTGTTTGAGGTTGTTTTTGCACTGCGTCCGCCGTGCCGCTTCACGGGCCTGCTGTACGGCAGGCAGCAGCAATGCCACCAGAATTGCAATGATTGCGATCACCACCAGCAGTTCAATCAGTGTGAACCCACGAACTTTGCGAGCACCCAACTTCATGATTCGCTCCTTTGAGGAACAGCTTTCGAAAAAATTCGATTTCAATTTTCCGATTGTCTACTGCAAGAATTAAGCAAGTGTGAATGCGGCGGAATTCTTCTGGAGAAGAAACATGGCTGCACCATGAATCGCCCGCGGGCACTCACGGGTTGCCATTTTTCTGAATTCAGGCTAGTTTGACTGGGTTGGAAGCTGGGTGGACGTTTCGCAAAACGAAACGCGACTCCTGGCCAGCTCACCACACGTTTTTCATTCCAGCCGTTCTACACAGTCCGGATGCCCGCCATGACTTTTTCAGACACCCCCACCCAACCTCAATTCCCGGGCTGGCTGGTCTGGAACGCCATCGCATTCGCCACCATGCTGCTCAACGCTGGCCATCAACTGCGGGCGGACGAACGCTTCACAAAGGACATACAGCCGCTGTTGCAGCTGCACTGTCTGCGTTGTCACGGGGCTGACAAAGCGGAATCCGGCGTGCGCCTGGACCTGCTCACGCCCCAACCCGTCGAACGCGATCTTACCCTGCTGAAGCACGTTCGACGCCAGATCGCTTCCGGTTCCATGCCCCCGGAAGACGAACCACCGCTCCCTCCTGCAGCACGTGGACTGCTCGAAAACTGGATCGACGGAATTCTGCTGGAAGCAGCCCGACGCCCTCCGGAAAAAAATGGTGCGATGCGTCGGCTGACAGTGGCTCAGTACCGCAACACTCTTCAGGATCTGCTGGGTCTGCGCGAAGACTTCACCGAGGTGCTGCCGCCGGACGCTCCATCCCGCGATGGCTTCACCAACAACGAGCAGGTGCTGTCACTGGCCCCACTGCAGATTGAGTCCTGTTTCGACATCGCCCGGCAGGCACTGGATGCCTGCCTCGTCGATGAAACCACGCAGCCCGTGATTCAGTCCTTTCGCATGGACTTCGGCCGTGGCATCAACCAGCAGCCATATCCGGATCAGCTGATTCTCGGCGCGAACAGTGAACTTCTGCCAAACGCCGATTTTCAGGTCACGGAACTCGCCCCCCACAAGTCGTTTCTGTTTACTCCGTACCAAATGCAGCGGAAGTTTCGCTTCATCGAGGGATACGTCGGCAACGACACGATCCGGGAGTGGCGAGACTTTGACAGCATTTACCACGCCGTTTTCGCCTGCATGCGCGGGAACCCGGGCTACCCCAAAGGCAGCGCCGTGCAGTCGATTCCCTCCGGTCTGCTGTTGCGGCCGGCGATTCCCGGTTCAGAAATCTTTGGCGTATCCAGCACCTACGGTCCGCGAGCCAACTTCAAGATCTCACTCCGCGAACTCCCGGACCACGGTGAATTTCGCGTGACGGTTCGAGCAGCCCGCTATGTTGACTGCCTGCTGCTGGAACCGGGAACCGCCGCGGCTGCCGCAGCTCCGTCCGCGACAGCTCCGTCCGCCACCGAACCGCCTGCCCCCGGCACACTGACGCTCGAACGTGCGCCCGACGGCCAGTGGCCAGAACTCAACCTGCCATCGTCGGGCGTGTGGCAGCTGGATGTGGTCCGTGGCCCCGACAACGGCAACGAACCACTGCAACTGGTCCTTCCCGATGGCCGTCACTGCGAAGGTCGGCTCGAAAAAGGCTGGACGGCTGCCGACAACCCTGGTCCGTCGCTCGCTGCCGACGAACAGCTTTTCGCCCTGCTGCGAACTCGACTGCCGGCCGGCCCGGCTGCATTCCAGCTGTCTGGTGCCCCGGCAGCTGCCGTTCGCCGACTGCTGTTCACACAGCTTCCCGCTGACAGCCCTGAAGCGCGGGAGTATGGGGCGTATGAAGGCCGCAGTGTGTGGCTTGGAGTGCATCTGGGACTGCGTCGGGACTGCGGCAGCACGCTGGCTCCCGTGGAACAGCCGCGGCGGGTTGAATCCGCAGACTTCGCCGATTACGTCTTCCATGGGGCCATCAACGACTACCCGGCTCCGGAAGTCGAAAAGGACAACGTCAACTATCTTGCCGGTGTGCGTGAAATCGGAGTTCGCAGCGAATACACGGACGGCCGCGACCTCCCGCGACTGCTCATTCAGTCCATCACGTTCGAGGGCCCCATATATAACGTCTGGCCACCGGAAACCCATCGCCGCATCATTCCGGATTCACCGCTGCGAGCGGCTGCCCTGAGCGATCCCCCTGAGGCCGCAATTCAGCCGCAAAGTTCTGCCAGTCGCTATGCCCGGGAAGTGCTGCAGTCGTTTGCGACCCGAGCCTTTCGCCGCCCGGCGCTGGACTCCGAAATCGAACAGGCACTCACCGTCTGGCGGGCTTCCCGCAGCGGCGGTCTGCCGTATCTGGAATCGCTCCGTGACGCCCTCTCAGTGATCCTCGCCTCACCCCAGTTTCTGTTTCTGATTGAAGACAGCACGGGGCCACACGCGGAACCCGTGAACGACTGGGAACTGGCCTCCAAACTGGCCTACTTCCTCTGGAACTCGCCCCCCGACCAGCCGCTGCTTGACCTTGCGGCAGGAGGCCGTCTGCGCGAGCACCTGCGGGAACAAACGGAACGGATGATTGCCGATTCGCGTTTCCGCCGCGGAGTATCCACGCTGGCGTCCGAATGGTTCAGCCTCGAGCGCTTCGACGTGCTCAGCGTGGAGGCCCGGCGATTCCCGCAGCTGACCCGCGACACGCGTCACCAGCTCCGCGAAGAACCTATCGAATACCTCAGCGAACTCATCCGCCACAATCTGCCCCCAACGATGCTTGTCAATTCCGATTTCCGCATGCTGAACGACACCACCGCTGCCTATTACGGACTCGCCGGACAGGTGGAAACCGGTTTTGAATTCCAGCGGGTTCCAGTGGCGGGGTATGATGCCGGTGGCGTGCTGACGCAGGCTGCGATTCTTGCGGGGCTGTCGAACGGGCGTGAGTCGAATCCGATTCGCCGTGGAGCATGGCTGGCTCGCCGCATCATCGCAGAACCACCGGACGATCCGCCGCCGAATGTGCCTCAGCTCAGGGAAGACGACACCACCCTCTCACTCCGGGAAAAGCTGGAACGCCACCGCAATCAGCCCGGCTGTGCAGGCTGTCACGCGGGGATTGATCCGTGGGGCCTGCCGCTGGAACAGTTCGATGCCGGCGGCCGACTTCAAGGCGATGCCGTGGATGCCAGTTCCACCTTGCCGGACGGCCACAAAGTACTCGGCTCCGCCATGCTTCGCAGTTACCTCGCAGAAGACCGCGCGGACCAGGTCACCTTCAGCATCCTCAAGCACCTCTCCACCTATGCCGTCGGCCGATCGCTGGCATTCAGTGAACTGGAATGGCTCAGAGCCGAAGCGGGCCGCCTGAAGACCGCCGGAGCGGGCTCCCGGGAACTGGTACACAGCGTCGTTGGCAGCCCGATATTCCTCGAAAAATAGACCGTCGGAGCAACCGGGTCCGGCAGCCTGCTGTGGCCCGCGAATGCTCGTCGCCCCTTCAAATCGGTCTCCCTGTCCAGCACAGGAAATCTTCCCAAATCGGCACCGCAGGCAAAGCTGATGTGGGCTAATGGCCACCCCGGCGTTATGATCCTCAACTTCCCATCGGCCCCCGGTTTCGCTCAGCAAAGTCTGCTCCATGGTCCGCGACTTCAATTCAGAAAGCCTGTCTCACGATCCCATCCACGGCTACATCCCGTTCATTTCCCGCCAGGGTCTGCCTGCAAGTGAAGCGTCCGAACAGGAACTGATTGATCATCCATGGGTACAGCGTCTGCGACAGATTCACCAGTTGCAGACCGCGTGGTGGGTATTTCCTTCTGCCGAACACATGCGTTTTCAGCACGTGCTGGGCGTCATGCATCTGGGATCAGTCACCGTTCAGGCCTGGTACGAATCACTCTGCGACGTCTGCCGCAACGTTCCTTCCCGCGCCTGCGTGGAAAGCCTCGTACGCATCGCCGGACTGCTGCATGACGTGGGCCACGGGCCCTTCGGACACTTTTTCGACGATCACTATCTGGAACAGTTCGGGCTGACGCACGAAGACATCGGCAGTCACATCATTCAGCACGAACTGGGGGATCTGATTCGTCGTATCCGTCGCAATCCCAACGGTCGTCTGCAGCCTCTCGAAGAACTTGACCCTTCCCAGGTGGCATGGCTCATTCGCCGTCCCACCGGTCAGGCCGATGATCTTGAAGGACAGCCGGACTGGCTTCGCAAACTGCGTTCGCTGTTCAGCGGCATCTACACTGTGGATAACATGGATTTTGTGCTCCGCGACGCCTACATGTCGGGCTATAACACAAAAGCCTTCGACATCTCCCGCCTCATTCACTACAGCTTCTTCACCGAAAACGGGCTCACCATTCACGCCCGTGGACTGCCAACGCTCATCAACTTCATCGAAACCCGCGCCAATCTGTTCCGCACCATCTACTTCCACCGTACCGTTCGCGGCATCGACATCGCTCTCGAAGATCACTTCACGCAAACCATGCAGCGACTCTTCCCCGGCAATCCACTCGAACACCTCGCAGCCTACCAGGGACTGACCGAAACATCCTTCCTCATCGACGTCTCCCGCTGGGCCTCCAGTTCCGACCCCACACTCCGCGAACTTGGACTCCACTGGCGGGCGATCTTCAACCGCGAGGAAATGTGGCGCATGGCCTGCGAACGGTCCATGCACTTCCACAGCGGCCAGGCCGAAAGCACAACAATCTTTTCCGAACCCGATCTCGTCGAACGCCGCGTACGCGATGCACTCCCCAAACAACTCCGTGAAATTCCGCTTCGCATTGACGTGGCCCGACATTACCACCGCCCCAGCGCCCGCAGGCCGACCGGCAAACAAAACTACTGGTACGACCCCGCCAGCGGCCTCTCACATGTTCTCGACGATGACGAACTCTTCAAAAATCTGCCCACCAGCTTCCTGATCTTCCGCATCTACAGCCGCGACCATCGCTACGACCGCGAACTCAACGCGGCACTCCAGAAAGTCGCCGGCGGAACCGGTGGCGATACCAAAACCAATATGTAGGTCCGCTCAAAAAGTCCCCGACGCATGCGCCAGACATTCCTGCTCAGCCTGCTCGCTGGTCTCTTTGCCGCCTGCTCAGCCGCCGCACTCGTCAATCCCGGGCTCAACCACTCCTCACTCCCCAATGGCCCCGGCCTCACTCTCGATGAATCCTTTAACATCGACCAGGGAGTCCGCCTTGCCCGAGCTTTTGGCGAATATGGACCGCTGCTGTGGCTCCCGGAAAATGCCGCAAAAGTCTTCAGCAAGCCTGAGCATCTGCCGGATCATCCGCCACTCGGACGCTTCATCCTCGGTACCGCCCACGAATGGTTCAGCTGGCTCGTTCCCGGTGTCGGACAGGCCGCCTATAATGTCGCCGCCGCCCGACTTGGTTCTGCAATCGCCTTCGGCTTCACGGTGCTGATGCTCACAGAATTCTGCCGCCGACGCTTCGGTACCCCCACCGCAATCGCCACCGCTCTGCTGCTCATCGGCACTCCACCACTCGTCGGACACGCCCGACTCGCAGCTCTCGAAACCTGCACCAATCTCGCCTGGACCGCCGCCACCATCCCACTCCTCGCCTGGTGGACAAAACCCAAACCCCCTTCAACCACTCAGGCACTGCTGTCCGGCATTTGCTGGGGACTCCTCCTGATCACCAAAGTCCAGGGCATCCTCCTGCCACCCGCCGTGTTCCTCTGGAGCCTGCTTCTGCATCGCCAGCAAGCAGTCCGCCCACTCACAGCCTGGCTCGTCGCCGGATTGATCATCGCCTTCCTCGGCTGGCCCTGGCTCTGGCAAAACCCCCTTGAACACACCCTGCAGTACCTCGGACGCACCAACTCCACCACCAGCAATCGCAGTGTGCTCTACTGCTGGTACCTCGGCTCCCGCTACGAAGATCGACTCGTCCCGTGGCACTACCCCTCGATCCTTCTGCTCTGCTCACTGCCCGCACTCTCCGTCGCAGGCTGCGGCCTCCGAGCACTTCTGCGGTGCCGGCCTGAACGAACTGAATGGCTGCTCCTCCTCATTTCCGCCTTGCCCCTCGTCGTCTTCTCAATCCCCGGAGTGCCGGTATACGACGGCGTCCGCCTGTTCCTCCCCAGCTTTCTCGGTATCACCCTCACCGCTGCTCGCGGCTGGGCTGAACTGATGACTCGTTTCAACACCAGCAGAATACCCGGCATCGCTGTGCCCGCATTGCTGCTCCTGCTGCCGCTCCCGTGGACTCTGCAGCCGTTTGCCATCAATCAATACGGACTGCTTTGCGGAGGCAACCGCGGCGCCGCTGCACTCGGACTGGAAGCCTGCTACTGGAACGACTCGCTCAATGGCAACTTCTGGGAACAGGTGCCCGAGAACGCCGTGGTCCACGTCGCACCCGTCAGCCACCCGTTTCAGCTGAATGACCTCGAACTGCTGGTCCCCGCCGTCAGTGCACGCAACATCCAACTGAAACCTTACCTCTACGCGGAAGCCGGCGGCCCACCACCCGAACGATTGCTGCTCCTGCATCGACTGGCCGATCTTCGCCCCGAATTGCGACACACATCGGGCGAGTGGACGGAGGAGGTGCGGGTTGAGCTGTCCGGGGTGCCACTGGCAAGACTCCTGCGGCGGCGAGCAGAGTAAACATCAGCACTGCAGGTGAAGTTTTTTCAGCAGTCGCTGAGTGCCACGGCAATTGGAACATTGCATCTGTGCGACACTTGCACACAGCGGTTTCTCAAACAGTTTTTGCATAGAAAAAACCAAAGCATCAGCAGTAGTTTAGACAGCCTTTATTCGGGGATTTTTCTTGTTCATCAGCACGAATCATAACCAGCTTCGAAAACTTGCACAAATTAGGGTTTTCTTTGTGAATCAGGCAACTAAGCTGGCGGGCGAAAACCGTTAGTCTTTACGGGGGGTGCAGCTGTTGCAATTCCCGCCATATTTGTCTTGTTCTCAATTTCTCACCAGCATTTCACGCCACCAAACTGCTGTGTGCATCCCTGTCGTACTGTTTTGTACGGCAATGTCGGTGTGTTGAATCAGGAAGGAATACGTTACAGTGGCAAAACTTCGGCCCTCCGGGTCCGGCGGTCAAAGCGGTGGAGACAGTCGACGCCTCAACCTGACTCGCCGACAACGCGAAATCTATGATTATTTGCGTGACCGCATTCTCAGCGGTGGCCTTGCGCCAACGGTTCGCGAGATCGGACTGCACTTCGACATTCGCTCACCAAACGGTGTCATGTGCCATTTGCGGGCCCTTGAACGCAAAGGACTCATTGCTCGCGGCCAGAACATGTCCCGCGCCATCCAACTGTCCGAGGGAAACCAGCAGCGACTGGCTGTTCGCTACATCGGCGCAGCCATGCCCAATGGCCCCATTCAACCAGCAGTCAGCTCTGAAGAGACGGTCAGCTTCCAGGAGGTTTTTCAGGGACGCTCCGTCGGCTGCCTGCGAATCGAAACCAGCACTTTCAGCTCCGTCAACATCAACACTGGCGATTACCTGATCATCGATTCCGAATTGCCTCTCGAAAACGGCTCCCACGTCGCTGCTCTCGATGACAGACACTCGTTGATTATCTGTGTTGTCCGGGAAGGAGCAGGCCAGCTGGTCCCGCTCATCCCCGGCAACTACTCGCCAACCACTCGACAGGTTCTTGGCGTCATTACTGCCGTCATCCGCCGCCTCCAGCGCGTCGACTCACCCAGCCGTCAGTAATCAACGCCTGCAGTAATCACAGCAGATCCAGCGTCTCTCCAATCGCCAGATCCGAGACCACATCGTCAAGAGCTCGGAAGTACCAATCCTGCCCAGCTCCCCCAGTCAGCAGGTCGGCCGCTCCGGAGGTCGCGTCGTTCAGCACACTGACCTTCGCCTGCAGTGCCGCCGCGGCAGCAGCACCCACCCCGGACCTCAGATTGCTGACCCGCGTCGCATAGCTGTTCGCAGATCCCCACTCCGTTCGTAAATCGTTCAGCCTGTTCAGAGTTGAATCGTGAGTCGTGCGGCCTGCTATCAGAATGTCGTCGTCCAGGCCACCGTCGATGGTGTCAGCACCCAGCCCGCCAATCAGTATGTCACGACCCGCAGAACCGCGGAGCACATCGTTCCCGGCGTTCCCCACGAGAACGTTGTTCAGGTCGTTTCCCGTGATCGAATCATCCCGCTCTGATCCCAGCACGTTTTCAATCACAATCCCCGCCGGCAACGTCAGTGTGAGATTGGAACTGTGTACAGCCTGAGCAGTCGTCAGGGCCAGATTCACGGAGATGCCAACGGCCGTCGTCAGAACAAAACTCAATGTGTCCACTCCGCCGGTATCCGTGATCGTGTCACGGCCCAAAACGAAGTCCACATCAAACACAAACACATCACTGTCACTGCCACCGTTCAGAGTATCGTCACCCGCACCGCCAGTCAGCGAATTGCTGCCACTGCCGCCCAGAAGAACATCATTGCCACTCAGACCGTCGAGCACATCATCGCCAGCCAGTCCGTCGAGCGTGTTGTTGAGAGAGCTGCCGGTCAGACTGTCGTTCCCCGTACCTCCAGTGACGTTTTCAATCGCGGTCGCAGAGGTGAGTATCAGAGTCAGATTTGAGTTGACGATCTGCGGCAGAGTGGTCCCGAGATTCACGGCGACAGCAAGTGTCGTTGTGCCCGAGAAATCCAGGCGATCAGTACCGCTCACGTCAGTGACGGTATCTGAACCCAGAGCAGTATCCGTGTCGAACATATAAAGATCGTTGGCAGACCCGCCGTCAAGAAAATCATCCCCGGCTCGACCTTCCAGGCGATTTGTCAGCGAATTGCCGATGAGCCTGTCGTTCTTCGCGGTGCCCACAATGTGATCAAACAGTGTTCCCGAAGACAGCGTCACCGTCAGATTGCCGTTGACCGTCTGACTCCCTGTCAGGCTCAGATTCAGCACCACTCCAATCGACTCAGTCGCTCCAAAATCAATCGTGTCGGTGCCAGTGCCCGCATCTGTGAGCACGTCGGAACCAAGCGGGGAGTCTGCGTCGAAGAGGAAGGTGTCATTATTGAGTCCGCCGTCGAGAGAATCGTTGCCGCCGCCGCCTTCAAGTCGGTCGTCGCCGTCGTTGCCAATGAGTGTATCGTTGCCCGGGCCCCCGCTGAGCAGATTGGCAGCAGCGTTGCCGGTCAGCCTGTCATTCCCGGCTCCGCCCGTCACACTCTCGATCCACGCTGCCTGACCCACTGCACCCACCTGCAACACCCGATTGTTGTGGCCACCAACCGCCGTGGTGGTACTCGACAGATTCAAAGTCAGATGGTCAATGTCCGTTAATTCCGAAAAATCGAGCCGATCAATGCCCTCGCCGGCGAACTCAATCATCGTATCGGTTTCAGCCGCCGCTGCCGCCGTGAAAACATACAAATCATTATCAGCCCCACCGCTCAAACTGTCATTCCCGGGACCACCGTTCAGAACGTCAAAGCCCGGTCCGGCATTCAGCGTGTCATTTCCTGAACCTCCGCTGAGCCTGTCATCACCCGTGCTGTCCTCCAGCAGGTCATCGCCGTCGTCTCCCTGCAGTACGTCTGAACCGGCATCGCCGCGAATCCAGTCATTCCCTTCACCACCCGCAATCGTGTCGATCCCGTCACCACCGCTCAGCACGTCACCTCCTTTGCCGCCTGTAATATAGTCGTTGCCTCCACCACCCTCGGCCGTGTCAACGCCGTCGCCACCATGGATCTCATCGCCAGCCGCGCCACTGCTGAGTGTGTCGTCTCCGGCGCCACCCCTCGCAAAGATCCGTACGGTCGCAGCACGCGCGTCAAGCCGATCATTGCCGTCATGCAGACGAACTGAAAACTGGGGAAACACAGAGGACGAATACAACATCGCTGGCTGCGTTCCAATTTGCAGAGAGTGACTGGAAGCTGAAGCCGTGATCACCACCGTATCGTTGCCGGGACCTGTGTGAACCACCACCACCCCCGCACCCACATAAACGCCGCTGAAGACCGCCAGATTGTCCTCCGTGACGGCTTCTGCATCCGCTTCCGCAATCAAATTGGCCGCGTCAGCCACCACCAGCAGCCAATACTCGTCCGAACTCCCGGCCACACCAGCTCCGGGTAACGCCACAGCGTCCGCATCCGCGCCGACAGGTACTGTCTTCACATGCAGACCCGGAGTCAGATCCGCCGCTGCAGTAATCCGGATCGTATCGAGCAGCAGGTCATTTCCAAAAACGGCATCCGCATCCGAACGCAGAAACGAAATGTCGAATGGACCGACCGACTGGCCCCTGATTTCGTAGCGAATCGTCAGCTCCGCACCTCCAGACGCTGACACGGCGCCCAGCAGGATGTCGCTCGACAGATCCTGCTCCACCGCCTCAAGAGTCACTTGCGGCAGGCCTCCCGCCGTCACGGAAAAAACAGCCGTCCCATCAACGAGATCAAGATCCGGTGCAGCGGACACCGTGACCACCTGCGGAGTATTCCAGTTGATTGACGTGAAGGTGAGTGTTCCGCCGCTGCTGACGGACAGATCTCCATCACCTCCTGAACGGGCCACACTCACCTGCACGTCTGCTTCCGGCCTCACCGCCAGTTTCACCGTGAATGAACTGCTGCCCCCTTCAGGCACTCGAATACTGGAGGTCGACAGGATCAGACTCTGGTCCGTGACTCCCCTTACCTGAATTGAAGCACTTGCGGTTGCTGTATTGCCGCTGGAATCCTCCACTATGTATGTCAGCAAATCAGCCGCCGACTGGCCGTCGTTGAGTGATTCAAACTGGCCGTCCGGCTGGTAGACAATGTGCTGGCCGCGAACAATCAGCGAGACATCGTTCAGAACACCGGCACCGCTGATCAAGTCGTCGGTCACCTCCAGCGTCCACGTTCCGTTGGCGTCTTCACCATCAAATGCAGACAGTAACTCCGCCGGCCGGTATGTGGCCGTGAATGGGCCGCTGGCACCCACTGCCTCAATCGAAACAAAGGCTTCATCACTGAGGATCGTGTTGACAAAGTTCGAGGAACCTGGCCCCACGTCCGTGAACAGCTCAACCCGTGTCCCACGAGGACTGATCAGAAACACATCCAGATCCTCTGTATACGCATGACTGATGCTCAGGCGCACATCCAGATCGCGGATTCGCCCCGCAACTCCAGTGACTGGTATTTGAAATCTGATCGGTTGCTGAGTATCGGGAATGATGGCCGGACCGGTCAGCGTGAAGGTCTGAGGCAGGCCGGTGCCGGCAAGCATGGCTTTCCCGCGAGTCCCCGTCGTGTTCAGGCTGCGAATGAACAGGCCCTCCTGATCGCGCCTGTCCGGGTCAATGTCGTTCCTGAGCACGTCCGGAAGCAGCACAGGAGTGTCTTCATTTGTGCTGAAGCCGGCACCCGAATCATCGAGCGCCGCAGGAGCTTCGTTGGCAATGCCTGTCAGTGAAAAACCGATATCACGAAACATGGCCTTTTCAATTGGGCTCAGTGTCCGCGGACGAAGGCCGGTGGTCGCCGCATGAGCCATGAGCATGGTTGATAAAGCCGGCACGGTCGTGTCAAGGTGACTGCCGCTGCTGCCATCCAGCCACGGATTCGGCGAAAAAATCGGTACCGGGGCTCCACCATTCACCCTCCGCGCGTTGTAGCCATTGAAATACAGACCGTCGCCGTTCGGGCCGCCAATGCTGTGAACTCTCCAGCGGTCAGCATCGAGGATCAGGGATTTCGCATCAATCAGATTCTGGCCATCCCGGGAGCTGAGAAGGACGTCAAACTCGGCCCAGGGTGCAGACCTGTCCCGCTCGGTTAATGTCAACGCAGTCGTGTTCAAACCCCCGGATGTCACTGCAAATGTGGCGAAGCCGTTTTGTCTGTCCCGGTCAGCGTTCGCGGCCAGAGTCACTGTCTGGGGAATATTCCAGTTGGCATTGGTGAACGTGAACACCTGTGGACCAACGACTGATAAATCAGTGTCTCCCGAAACCCGAGAAATGCTCACGGTCCGATCAGCAGCAGGCTGCGCTGCCAGCCGCAGCGTGATCGTTCCAGTACCCTGCTCAGGCACAACCACCTCCGGTGAAGAAAGCACAATGTCGAGCGGTTCATTGTCAGCCTCCACTGCAGTCACGAAGATTTCGGTCCCGTTATCCCATCTCCGAATACGCAGGCGAGTCGCTCCATTCACAGCATCCGCGTCCTCGGCCGCACCCACTCGAACCGTCTGAGGCACATTCCAGTTATCAGTCGTAAAAGTCAGACTGCTGCCACTCAACACCGACAGATCACCGTCACCGCCAGAATTGGAAATCGTCACCTTCACAGTCCCCGCAGGCTTTTCGCTGAGCCGCACTGAAAATGGAGTCGAACCACCCTCAGCAACCGCCACCGAATCGACGGATGCAAGCGGCACCGCGGCCATCAGTTCACTGCTTCCATCACTGCCGATCAGACTGGAAAATCCGATGGCATGAGCCAGCTCATGCGTGAATACAGACTTCGCATCCCATTCGTCACTCGACGGATTGTCCCCAAGATGCCACCTGGGTGCCCAGTTCACCTGCATCTCGCCATCCGGTGACGGGCCGTTCAGGTCCACCCCAGTCAAGATCTTCGTCGCCGGAATCAGATGCACAATGTCCGAAGATGAAGTTGAATAGAAAAATCCGCCCGCGGAAGCCAGGGTGCCCGAGCCGGCATCGGCAAATGACTTCACTGAAATGCTGATGGTGGCCGTGTCCCGGAACAGATTTCCGAACGCCGCGGCACTGGATTCCAGGGCATTTCGACGGGCCTGACCCAGCAGGCCGTCCTCAAAGCCGATTCCTGAACCAATCGCGCCCCCGTAGGCAAACGAAAACGTCACCGCCGGCATCAGCCGTGACTCCAGTGACTCTGAACCAACCCGGCGACCATTCCAAACCGCTGCAGCAGCACCCCGTCGCCCCGTTCCACACCGCTCAAAGCCAAACAGGCCGCGAAACCAACCCTGCAACGACGTCGCACAACCGGTGAATCTCATCTGAGCACTCCCTGAATGGGGACACCTGAAAATCTTCAAATCACCCATCCTCTTCCATGCGGACCAACAGCAATTGAGCGACAAAATCCGGCGTGTTTTCGAATTTTTTGAAAAGTTCTTTTTGGTGGGCCTGGGAACGCTGAAACCCAGTAAAAAGCACAGCCCCAGGGTAGCATTTGAATATTCATTTAGTAATTCATATAAATTAGCCGAAAAGACATTGACAATCCCTCCCGTTGCCTCTACCATTCCTGCTCAATCAAGGTTTTTCACACACTCTTTCACCCCTTCATCGGAACCCCGGACATGGCCGCCAAACCTGCCAAAAAAGCACCTGCCAAACCCCAAAACGAACACCAGGCCCTGCTCGAAAACACCGTCGGACAGATCGAAAAGATGTTTGGCAAAGGGTCCATCATGAAGCTGGACGCCACCGAAAACATCGGCGGCTTCCCCGGCATCTCCACTGGCTCACTCTCACTCGACCTCGCGCTCGGCGGGCGTGGCTTTCCCCGCGGCCGCATCCTTGAACTCTTCGGCCCCGAATCCAGCGGCAAAACAACACTCGCTCTGCACGCCATCGCCAGCGCTCAAAAAGAAGGTGGCATCGCCGCCTTTATCGACGCCGAACATGCACTCGATCCGCAATGGGCCCGACGGCTCGGCGTGAACCTCGACGAACTCCTCGTCAGCCAGCCCTCCTACGGCGAAGAAGGACTCCAGATCGCCGAAATGCTCGTCAAATCCAACTCCGTCGATATCATCGTCGTCGATTCCGTCGCCGCACTCGTACCCAAAGCCGAACTCGACGGCGAAATCGGTGACTCACACGTCGGCCTTCAGGCCCGCATGATGAGCCAGGCCATGCGAAAACTCACCGGCGCCATCTCACGCGCCCGCGCGACCGTCATCTTCATCAACCAGATCCGCGAAAAAATCGGTGTCATGTTCGGCAGCCCCGAAACTACCCCCGGCGGACGCGCCCTCAAATTCTACAGCTCCTGCCGTCTCGATGTCCGACGCATCAACCAACTGAAGGAAGGCGAAACCACCATCGGCATGCGCATGCGCGTCAAAATCGTCAAAAACAAAGTCGCTCCACCCTTCCGCGTCGCCGAGTTCGATATGTACAGCCACTGCGGCATCAGCTACGAAGCTGACCTCCTCGACCTCGCCGCAGAAAACAAAGTCGTCGACCGCAGCGGCAGCTGGTTCAACTTCGGCAGCACCAAACTCGGACAAGGCCGCGACCGCGCCCGACAATTCCTCCAGGAAAATCCCGCCGTCGCAGAAGACATCAAACAACGAATCCTCACACTCAAAAACCTCTCTTCACCCGCCGGTCCCCAAGCCGAAGCCGAAGCCTCCGCTGATGCTGCCGCTGAAGAAGAATAACCACCAAGCCACCCACACAGCGTGTCAAAACCAGTTGAGTAAGGAGGGCCACCGTTGCCAGTGCTGCCCTCCTTCTCCTCCTCGAACCGTTCGGGACCCGTGAGGGACGCGATCTCTTCCAGTGCCGTTTTCAAAGCCTCGCGGCCGGGAAACAGGTTGAAATAGTGATTGCGTCGGCCGTACCGATCCTCATCACACCGGAAGGCGAAACCAAGGAAATCCAGCCACTGCCCGACCCTGCCCGACCCTGCCCGGCCCGACCCGGCCCAATCGAACGATCTTCGTCTTCTCCCGATTGATCTGAAGTTGGAAACGGTTCTCAAGTACGGATTCAATCCAGCCTCGCAGGCGCGTCCCCACATACCGGGCCTGAATGACGAAGTCGTCCGCATAGCGGGTGATCTTCGCTTTGGCCCCGTTCACAGGACCATCCCTCCGCAGGAAGCGATGCTCAAATCATCGGAGATCGAGTTCACTTGCGTTACGGCTGACACCTTCGCCTGACAAGGGCTTCAGACTGCAGATTGCTCCAGCAGCCTGCCTCACAGACTACATTGCGATCGAACTCTCACCAGGATCACTACCTTTCAACTCACAAGAACAGCCATCCTTAGCCGGCACACCGAATGCACACCAATAATCGCAGAGGAATCAAGGGAAATCCGACTCGAACCTTCACCCTGTCTTTTTCGCGTCATTTCGTGAATTTCGCGGTTCCAGCCACTGCCCCGCGCTAAAAACAACCTCAAGCGCTTCGCACGAACCTCATCCCCTCAGGACACCGCGCCCGTTCCTTCATTACCAATCGCTTCACTCCCATAGCCTTTCAAAATGGCACGGCGGGTCAACAGCAGCTCAATCACCAAAGAAATCAAAAACAGCGTCAGCAGCAACGCCCAAAGCTCAGTAATGGATTCACCGCCATACATCCGCTCTGCCAGCTCTGTCAGCGATTCTGTAAAACGCACCCGATCGTTCGTAGCCAGCCTCGCCGCGTCGTCCGGTGACAACGCCACAAACTGGTCTTCCGCATGGTCATAGTTCACCACCAACTGCTCTGATCGCGAATCCACAGCATCCATCTCTGCAGAGTAGATGCCCGGAACCAGCGAATCTGACAGTGTGCCAATCCACAGGGAACCTTCACGCGTTGCCGTGGTGGTCTGTTCGGTGCCTCCGGGCAGCTTCCAGCGAAACTCCGGTGGCTCCTCACTGACAACCGCCTTCGCGCCACTCGCCGGAACTGCTGGATCGGTCGGCGTTGCCAAAGCCGCAGGCGTTGGCGGCGCCTTGGGTTCTGAAGGTGCATCCGTGGACCCAGCCGAAGCGTTGCCTGATTGCTCAGCGGGCTTGACCGACGCCTCCGCAGCGGTTTTCGCGGCGTCCCTGATGACGCTCCGCTGCACCAGCAGAGGGTCTCCGCAGTCCACGTTCAGGCGACTGCGACTGGAAGCAAGTCGGAAGACAGCTTCATGAAGGAAGGGAACGAAGTCGGAACGCGTGGGAAGGTCTGAGCCACTGCGATCAAGTGCGGCAGTAAGTACGATCACGGTGCCGTCGCCCACTGGCACTTCCAGCACCAGCGGGTCTCCGGACGTCAGTTGCGCAAGCATCACTGGCTGCCCAGGTTTCACTGGCGCCACGGACGCTGGTGCAGGTTCCGATACAGGGAGGTTAGTCGCGCTGGAAGCAGCCGCGGGAGGTGCTGGCACCGAAGTCGTCGGCGGCGGCACCGGCGGCGCGGGGCTGCTGGTGGGCGGCAGCGCCGTATTCAGCTGGATCTGAGTCCACTCAGTGAATGCGGTTTTCAAAAAGCTGCGGTTGGGGTCCGACCGGAATCGTTCAAGCCAGCCAGGCTGAATGGAAAGCGGTGCGACACGGACGGGGTCGGTGGCCAGTGGTGGTGCCTGACGGTTGCGAAGCACTGTAAGAGGTTTAAGGAGTCCGGACTGGGTGAAACAGGCTGTGAAGGATTCCGGAGTGGTCTGACTGCCGCAGGCCACCAGAACTCCACCGCCCTGATTCACGAATTCGGGAAGAGCCGCGGCGACGGCGGGAGGCAATCGACTGACGTTGCAGAATACAACGGCAGCGACCGTCTGCAGATCTTCCGCTCGCAGTTCGGCCGCATCCACGACGCGTGCAGCAACCCATGGATCGCCGGCGTCGGTGGAGGCAAAGGCAAGTTCTGTGAAAAAGGTGTCGCGTTCAGCGGGGACAGCGGATGGGGTGCCATTTACCAGCAGCACCGGCAGCGAACGGGCGACGTTGACTGCAGCGTGACTGCGGTTATCGGCAGCAATAGCATCGTCCGCCGCATCGGCTTCCACGCTGAGCAGATGGCTGCCTTCCTGACGGAGTGCGTGTTCGAATTCCACACGAGTTTCAGTGCGCGGGGGAATATTGAGCGTTTGCAGCTCACCGGCGAGAGGCTGGTTGTCGAGCAGCAGACGGACTGGAACAGAGATGGAGTTGTCGGAATCATTGCGGACCACGGTTCGCAGTCGCAGAGGAAAACCGGGCACGGTGATTTCGCGGGATAATTCCAGTCGCCCGACGGCCAGATTGCGGCGAGCGGTTGCCAGTTGTGCAGACGCATCAACCACCCAGACGCGGGGACGCACAGCCGGCAGTTTAATGAGTTCGTCAAAACGAGCCCATTCGGCGTCTTCGGTGGATCTCCAGTTGTTACCCTGGCGATCCGTAAAGACGATGATTTCCCTGGCCGATGCGGAGCTGCGTCCGAGAATGGCGAGTGCTTTTTCGAGAGCTGGCTGGACGGCGCAAGCGCCTGCGGGAGCGGGAAGGCTTCTCAGCTGCTGCTCGACGGCACGGAAGTCACGAAGTGGAGATTCGATCACGGCGCGCGGTTGATCACGGGCATCAATAAGTGCCACCGTGTCGCCGGTTCCCAGTGTCTGCAGGAATTCGATGGCACGGCGGATCGCGGTTTGGTGCACGCTGCTGACGCCGTCCGAACGCGACATCGAATTCGAGCCGTCGATGACCAGCACAACGGTGCGGGAGCCGGCTGAACGGTAGCCCAGCAGCCACCCGCCTGGCATCCACGGACGCGCGGCAGACAGGACGATCAGAGTAATCAGGCCGATACGCAGCAGGAGCAGCAGCAGTTCTTCAAGCTTCAGTCGACGGCGAGTCTTCCGCGACGGATTGAGAAACTGCATGGCACCCCAGGCGACGACGTCAAAACGGCGGCGACTGAGCAGGTGCGCGATGATGGGGAGGGCGATGCCGACAAGGCCCATCAACAGCCAGGGATTGGTGAAGAACTGAAACATAGTCTGCGCAGACTATGCAGGGAGGCGAAGAATGTCCAGGCTGAAGCCGTTGAAGATTCAGACGCCCCCGTACTCGTCCTCGTAGTCCGCAATCGCCGCCTGCACCACTTTTTCCGCGTGGGCACGGTCATAGATGTGGTCGATCGAAACCTGCTGAGAAGTGTCGCCCGGCATGACCTTGTAAGTCGTGAAATAATGCCGCAGCCGCTGCACAAGGGCCTGAGGGAGCTCGTCCAGGTCTTCCACGTGAGACCAGATGTTGTCCTGCGCCAGAACTCCGATGATCTTGTCGTCGGCCTCACCCCCGTCCAGCATTGGCAGACCGCCAATGACACGCACGTTGACGATCACTTCGGACTTCGTGATGGGACGTTCGCTGAGGACGCAGATATCGAGCGGGTCGGAATCACCGCGACGCGCTTTGGGCATGAGTTCAGCAACACGCTGACCGCAGAATGTTCGTGGGATGAACCCGTAAAGTGCCGGTGGCTGAGAAGAAGTTCGCTGGGGCCGGTCTACTCGCAGATAACCCGTCACCTTGTCGACTTCATACTTGACCAGGTCAAATGGCGAAATCTCTATGAAAGCGTGCACCAGACTGGGGGGATTTGGCCCCACTTCCAGTCCGTGCCACGGATGTGGTCGCCAGCGAAAAAACGGTTTAGGAAATGCCATATCAGTGCTTTCCAGCTTGGTCGCTGCATCCCGCAGCCAGCAGTTTGTCCCCACTTCTCCGCCCACACTCTACGCTATGGAACCCACCACGCCAGCGAGCGTCGGGAATTCCGGCGATTTTTCCAGCGGACGGGCGGGGACATTCGGGAGCCAGTGCAATTGTCCGATGTCAGTTCAGTTGCTTCCCCCAACCCTCAGGCCGGCGAGTGTTTCCCGGAGCTTTGCAAGTTCCGCCTCGTTGTCGGGGAGGGTCTGATCCTGAAACGCCGGCAGCAGGTATTCCCAGACCAGGTCCAGCTGCCGCTGCATGTTGCCCGTTTTCGCGGTGATGGCGATTACTGCGTCCTGCTTCGGCAGCACGATGCAGAACTGTCCGTCCCTGCCGTCTCCGCGGTAGGCTCCATGCCGACACTGCCAGAACTGGAACCCGTAGCCCTCGCGCCAGTCCGGATTGCCTCCGCTGGGCGCCTTGTCGTTTTCCACCTGCCGACTTGTGGCCGCCACGATCCACTCGGAGGGAACGAGCTGGCGACCCTGCCACTTTCCCTTTTGCAGGTACAACTGCCCGAATTTGGCGATGTCCTCCGTGCGAAGATACAGCCCGTAGCCGCCAATCGAAATTCCCTGCGGACTTGTATCCCACTTTGGCTTTTCGATCCCAAGAGGTTCGAACAGTCGCGGCGTCAGATAATCGACCACAGTCTGGCCTGTGACCTTGTGAACAATCGCTGACTGCATGTACGTTGCGGGAGTGTTGTAGAGAAACGTTGAACCCGGCTTGTAGGCAACCGGTTCCGCCAGAAACTTTTTCGTCCAGACATCATCTTTCCCCAGCTTCGGCTCCGCTCTGTGACCAGTTGACATGGTCAGCAGGTCGCGGACCTGCATGGCCTTCAGGTTCTCTGATGGTTCGGCAGGAGCATCGTCCGGAAAAAACTTCAGCACCGGATCGTCGATACTCAGCTTTCCTTCAGCGACCGCCAGCCCGATTGCGGTGGATGTGAAGCTTTTGCTGAGTGACCAGAGAATGTGCGGCTGCTCCGCGGATTCCGGACTCCACCAGCCTTCCGCCACCACGTTCCCGTGCCGGACCAGCATGAAACTGTGCATGGTGTTCACGTTCTGGCCGGCCGCTTCGACAAACTCACGGATCTTTCCAGACGAGATCCCCTGTGACTCGGGAGAACTTCTGGGCAAAGCTCGCGGTGCTGTGCCGCTCACAGGTTCGTCCGCTGCTGAGGCAGACGTTCCCATCAATGCAAGCGACAGTGCGATGAACGACCAGGCAATTCGAGTACCAACACTTCCAGTCAGCATGTTTTTGTCACTCCACGATTGATCAGTTTATGACCTGTAGATTAATCGAGGCCAAGTCCGGCCTTCCAGAGTACGTCAGCGCGGCCTTCGTCGTTGGCAGTGCGAGCGAGCACGAAAAGCAGATCGGACAGTCGGTTCAGGGCCGTCAGCATGGACTCATTCAATGTTTCAGTCTGCATCAAACGCAGCAGGTCTCGCTCAGCTCGGCGACACACGGCTCGAGCCAGATGCAGAGCAGCGGCGGAGGGGCTGCCACCAGGCAGAATGAAGCTGTTGAGAGGTGACAATCGTTCGTTGAAGCGATCAATCAGTGCTTCCAGCTGCTGTACGTGCTGCGAACTGATGCGGGCCGGAAGCAGGTCCCGACCACCAGGCTCGGGCAGCGGAACACACAAGTCAGCTCCCAGATCAAACAGAAACTGTTGCAGGGCCGTGAGTACCGGTCGGATCGCTTCGGAGGGCATTGCTGCACTGGCCACGCCGATTGCACAGTTCAGCTCATCCACCGTGCCACCCGCTTCAATCCGCGGATGCAGCTTGGATACCCGCTGGCCATCTCCCAGACTTGTCTGACCGCGGTCACCGCCGCGCGTGTAAATCCGATCCAGATGCACCATCCCTGAGCTCCATTTCACATCGATTTGTCTACGGGATAAAGCTGGTTTCCGGACTGACTGCGAGGCAGAACGCCGCCAGCAGATCCGCGGCCTGTTCAAGGTCGGAGCGGGCGATCATTTCCACTGGACTATGCATGTAGCGGTTGGGAATCGTCACGAGCCCTGTGGCGACGCCGCCGCGTGTGAGCTGCAGCGTGGCAGCATCATTGCTTGCCGGAGCTCCAAGGGCATTGATCTGCACCGGGATACCAGCTTCATTCGCGCGTTCCAGCAACAGTTCCACAACTCGCGGATTGGCGTTCGGACCGCGGACAACAACCGGACCGCGTCCCAGTTCAATGCGGCCAAATTCGTTTTGGTCGATCCCCGGACAATCGGTGGCGTGAGTCACATCCACGGCAATTGCCACGTCCGGTGCTGCTGTGTACGCCCCCGTCGTGGCTCCTCGCAGACCAATCTCTTCCTGCACAGCTGACAGCACGCACACGCGGACCGACGGACCAGCTTTTGCAGCTTTGCTGAAGGCAGTCAGCACAACCCAGAGGCCAGCCCGGTCATCCAGTGCCGGGCTGGAGATACGACCATTCAGCAGTTCGCGGAAGCAGGGTTCCGGCGTCGCCCAGTCACCAATGCGGACAAGTGATCGGGTCTCAGCTTCTGATGACGAGCCGATATCGATCCAGAGTTCCTTCAGTTTGGGGGCTGATTTGCGTTCATCAGGATCAAGCAGGTGAATGGGTTTGCGGGCGATGACGCCGGGAATAACACCCGACGCGGTGTGCACAAGCATTCGCTGGCCCAGCAGAATCTGCGTATCCCAGCCGCCGATCGAGTTGACACGCAGAAATCCCTGACTGTCGATATGACGCACAATCAGACCGATCTGATCGCAGTGAGCATCAAGAAGGATGGTCTTTGTGCCGTGCGGATTGATGGTGGCCAGCACATTTCCGTGCACGTCGGTGGTGACGACGTCGGCAAACGGGGTAACAAATTTTCGGACGACTTCCTGAACTCGCTGTTCAGCCCCGGAAGTTCCCGGGGTTTCAAGCAGTTCCCGAAGCAGAGCGTCTGCCATTTCTGATATATCCTTCGCCGGAATCAAAGTTTTTTCCGCGGATTTTGCTTGCAACGGCTGATCCGCCTGATCTCAGCGATTTTCCAGCTGGAGTGTTTCGAGGAACCCGGCCGGTATGACTGACTGTCCGGGTGAGCTGCGAAGTTCGGGGAGACTCCCGCTGGAAGTGGCCGGGGCTGGCGTACCAGCCGACCCGCCGGGCTGCAGCGGTCTCATCTGTGAGGTCGGCGACGTCAGAGGGGCGCGAGGCACCATGGCGGGCCTGGAGACAGGTTTGGCCGGGACTGGCGGCTCTGCTGGCACTGCCGGAACCATGGGTGGGGCGAGCTGTTTTGCTGGTGGAGCCGGCTGGGCTTTTTCAGCGAGTGGCGGACGGGGTGCGGGCGGTGGGATGACTGGCAGTGACTGCTGCGGCGGGCTGGGCTTCGCAGCGGGCCGGGGTGACGCTGGCTGCGGGGATCGAGTCGGTGGCTGCGTTTGGGGATTCGGAGCGGTTTTGGATGCGTTGACTGGTGTCTGGCCGGGGGAAGGGACTCGGGGCAGCTGTTGTGCTGACCGCGTGGCCGGGAGTCTTTCGGGGCTGGCACTGGTGGCAGGCATTCTGATTTTCGGAGAAGTCGGCGAAGTTGCCGACGTGGTCCTCGGAGGGACGGTCGGTTCCAGTGTGCTCTCGACAGACTTTTCGGCGGGAGCGACGGGTGGCTGAGTGACAGGTTTGGAGACAGCGGGTGATTTCGGTTCGAGAGCACCTGGAACAAACGGCCGGGTGGGATCGCCGCGTGATTCCCATGCCGATTTGGCGGGCCCGCGGGTGAATTCTTCCGGTGTGGCTTCTACATGGTTGTTATCAAGCCCGCTGCTGATTGCTTCTCCACGTTCTGCTGCCTGCTGGTAGGCCAGCGGATTCCATTCACCCTCGGCAAGGTAGATGGAGTTGGCCTGCAGCAGAGTTCCTTTGCGGAAGTTCAGTTCGTTGATGGCTTTGTTGTATTCGACGATGCTTCGGAGGTAGCTCTGGTCAGCATCGCGGCTGGTAATTTTCGCTTCGAGGACTCGGCCAATGGACGAGGGGTCTCTGGAGTTATCGCTGGCAACGCGTTCTTCAGCGGTTGCGGCGTAATTAATGGCCACATCGGCGCGTTTTGAACCACTTTCAGCGAGCAGATACCAGCGGTCCATTTCGAGGACAGCGTTGTTGAGTTCGCGTGCGACTTCCTCTTCCTGAACTTCAAGGACTCGTCGGGCCTTCCGCAGTCGGAGTTCGTAGTTGCGGACCTGAGCGCGGGCCAGGCGAAGTCCGAGCGGCAGCGAGAACTGCAGTCCGGCTCCCCAGCCTGTCTGGTTCCCCTGAGTCAGTGATTCAAGGGCATTCTTGTAGCCCACGTCCGTAAGTTCATCGTCGTCTTCCTCGCTCGAACCGATGGTATCGCCAAAACCATTCACTCGATACTGAGATACGAAGTCAAGTCGAGGCCGATTCAGGTTGCGGGCGGCTTTGAGCTGCAGTTCGAGACTGCGAATTTCCCATTTCTGCCGTCGCAGTTCGGTGCGATGAGCGAGTGCTTCAGTGAGAGTGGAGTCCCAGGCAGGAACGAGCTTGGCTTCGGAAGGATGATCGGTGGGCGTGAGGAACTGGCCATCGTTCAGGGGCAGTCCCATAAGTCTTCGCAGGCGATTTTCAGCCTGCAGCACATCAGCGAGGGAGCCTTTGATGCGAGCGTCGGCTTCGTAAAGTCGATTCTGTGCCTGGTAGACCGTGTCCTGAGCTTCTGCGCGAGTGGCGAGCAGGTCGCCATACTTGACAATGTCCCGGAAGGTCATGACTTCCGAATGATACAGGTGCAGAGACAGGTAGAGGTCCCAATACTTGTTCTCCACATCGCGAATCATCTGGGTGACGGACTGTTCGAAGTCCAGCAGCGAGATATCGGAATTGATGCGAGAGATGAGCACGCCCTGAGAAACGCCGCTGACGCCGCGGATGTTCTGAGCAGCGGGGCCGGCGATTCGGGTAAATTCGGTGCCTGAGGCTGCAAGAAGTGGCTGTCGATATTCCGCCTGCAGTACGCCGGTGTAGGCAGAATCAAACAGCCGAGTTTGATTGTTGCGACTGTAGCTCCAGTTATTTTCCACGGCGAAGGTGCCGGAGTGCGCGAAGGCTTTTTCCAGCCGTGTCTGCCATTGAGTGCTGTTTTCCGTAAGCACATCACCCTGTGTGAGGCCGATGTTGGCCGTGTTCTGCACATCCTCACTGCGCCCGGCCTGAAGGCTGCTGGTGAGCACGGGGTCGAAGTCGGAGAGTGATGCTTCGGTACCGCGACTGCCGAACAGAAATCCAGTGTCCTGAATAGCCGAGTCATAAATCGATGCGACTCGCTGTGGATTGGCCAGCAGCGGATTGCCGGGTGACAGAAAGCCCTGATCGTCACGAATGATGGCCGCATTGCTGAGAGCCATGCGAACACATTCATTGAGTGTGACTGGTCGCTGCTCAACGTCTTCCAGCGTGGTGATCGTGCGGGGCGAACGAAACAGTTCCGGACTGGTTTCCGCGCCTTCCGGTTCCGCCGGATATTCAAGGGACGTCGCGTAGTCCCGATAGTACTTTGCTCCAGACCCGTTCTGCACCACATATTGCAGCGAACGATCGGGGGCCGCGCAGCCCTGACCAAGCACTGCCAGGAGCAGTGCGGCCACGGTCGTCCGCTTCCACGAATACAGTTTCACTCGATCAGCCTCCTGCTGTCGGGATGCAGCACTGAAAATCACAGCCGACGCTCGGCGCAAAGATGCGCGGGACGACAGCAGTCTGATAATGCCAGAATGCCGAAGTCTCTGACAACCGGGATTTGCCCCCTCAGCCTCGCAAAAAAGAATCTTCCACGGCTGCCGTTCCCAGGTTCGGCAGGGGCTGCCATCACCGCGGGAAACCTGCCAATTCTGCCCGATGCCGGCCCGCCGGAGTTGAACCCGGGCCGTTCCTGAAGACAATTGACCCTTCGCACCCGTCTCAAGGAAAACAACATGTCCACAACGCCGATTACCCGCGAAAACCTGCCCCCAGGCGAAGTTCTCTGCAGCTACTGCACTGCCCGCTGCTGCCGATACTTCGCCATGCAAATCGATGCTCCCACCACCCGACAGCAGTTCGACCACATCCGCTGGTACATGCTCCATGGCCCCTTTTCCGTCTTTGTTGACGGCGAAAACTGGTTCCTGATGGTGCCCGGAGACTGCAAACACATTCAGCCCGACTATCGCTGCGGCATCTACGATACTCGACCTGACATCTGTCGATCCTACACCACGGATGAATGCGAGTACGACAATCACGGCGTCTATGACCAGTACTTCGAAACCCCCGAACAACTCTGGGAATACGCCCTCGCAATCCTCCCCCCCGAACCTCGACGATCCCCTGATTGTCCTGTCAGTCTGCCCATACTTCAGGCGATCTAAGGAATACGGCCCGTGAATGACAAAAAAATCCAGCGCATCAAACCGCAGACCCTCCGCGGTTTCCGCGACTTCCTCCCCGATCAGATGATGGCCCGCGAACAACTGATCGACACCGCCCGCAGCGTCTACCGCAGCTACGGATTTGCACCCATCGACACGCCGGCGCTCGAATACGCCGAAGTACTGCTGGGAAAAGGCGGCGAAGAATCTGACAAACAGGTGTTCCGATTCACCGACCAGGGCGAACGCGACGTCGCCATGCGCTTCGATCTCACTGTCCCACTCGCACGCTTCGCCGCTCAGTACGTCCAGGAACTGGGGACGCCGTTTCGACGGTATCACATCGGACCTGTGTGGCGAGGAGAACGGCCCGCCCGCGGTCGCTTCCGCGAATTTCTGCAGTGCGACTTCGATACCATCGGCACACTCAGCAACTCCGCCGACATCGAAACACTCTTCGTCATCAACGATCTGCTCGAACGCATCGGCATCGAACGCTTCACCATCCGCGTCAACAACCGAAAAGTTCTCAACGGACTCCTTGAAACCTGCAATCTGCAGCACCAGGCTGTCGGTATCCTGCGGTGTCTTGATAAGCTGGATAAAATCGGTCGCGATGCCGTTCAGGCTGAAATGCAGCAGAGAGTCGGCGTGCCCGCCGAAGCGGCCGCCCGCGTCCTTGACATGGCTCAGCTCAGCGGTGATCCCGACCAGATACTCCTCGCGCTCGATCACATGCTCGTCGGCAGCCCCACCGGTCAGCAGGGACTCCAGCACCTCCGGGAACTGTTCGCCTGCATCGCTCCATGCGGCTGGCCTGCCGGACGCGTGGTGCTCGATGTCGCCATCGCCCGCGGACTCGATTATTACACCGGCACCATCTACGAAACCATCCTCGCAGACCTCCCCGGCATCGGCAGCATCTGCTCCGGTGGCCGCTACGATAACCTCGCAGAACTGTTCACCTCCCAGCAGCTTCCCGGCGTCGGCGCCAGCCTCGGCCTTGACCGCATGCTCGCCGCCCTCGAAGAACTCGGACGCACCCAAAAGGCAAACACCCCAGCCCCAGTGCTCGTGACCATGTTCGATTCCGAACGGATTTCAGACTACCTCCAAATGGGACGACTGCTCCGTCGTCACGGAATCGGTGCCGAAGTCTACCCCGAAGCTCGAAACATCGGACGCCAGATGAAATACGCCGACCGTCGCGGTTTCCGCTGTTGCCTCATCGCCGGCCCCGATGAATTTGCCGCCGGCCAATGGCAGATCCGAGACCTGCGGCTCGGCACACAGTCCTCCGTGGCCGCCATCGACGTGCCCGCCCACCTGCTCTCACTCCTCGCACAGCCCTGAACCTCAGGCGGCCCGCCGCCCGCGGCCTTCCCATGACCGAAAACCTCCCATTCGACACCTACAGGCACAAAGCCCTCACAATCGAGGGCTACTCACGCGCGGCCGTACAAAGTTATTGGCGGATCCCCGAACTCAAAGTCGGCTTCGAACTCGGCGCAAGCCCCTGGGCCTTCATGGGAAACCGCACTTTTCTCGTCACCCACGGACACCTCGATCACCTCGCTGCCCTCCCCGTCTTCGTCGCCCGACGACGCATGATGAAGATGGAACCGCCAGTAATTTATCTTCCCGAAGAAATCGTCGAAGACGCCTGGCGAGTCCTCCGCGCCTGGCAAAAACTCGATCGCGGACGCATGGTCTGCGAACTGATCGGTGTCAAACCCGGGGTCACCATCGATCTCTCACGCGAACACCGCTTCACCGTCTTTTCCACTCGTCATACCGTTCCATCCGTCGGCTACATCGTTTACGACGTTCGCAAAAAACTGCGTCCTGAATTCCATGGACTCAGCGGCGATCAAATCCGCGACCTGCGCCTGCAGGGAACCGAAGTCTCCGCAGAATTTCTCAACCCACTCGTCTGCTTCACCGGTGATACCTCCCCGCAGGGGCTCGATGCCCATCCCGATGTCTACACATCCAGTATCCTCATCACCGAAATGACATTCTTCCGTCCCGAACATCGCCGCGAAAAGATCCACAAATTTGGCCACATGCACCTCGATGACTTCCTCGATCGAGCTCAGCATTTTCAGAACGAACTGATTATCCTCGCCCACCTCAGCACCCGCACCCATGACGCCGAAGCCCGACGACGACTCGATCAGGTACTCCCGGACTCGCTGCGCTCACGCGTCAAACTCTGGCAGTAATCCTTCATAGAAGGGATGACATGGAATCCGTTAAGTGGCAGCAGGGAGCGGTAGTCATTGGATGCCGTGAAAACACCGCAGAATTCATCGAGTCACTCCTGAATCACCACTGCCCCGTCTCTGGAATCGTCACCGTTTCCCGACAGGTCGCCGAACGCAACCACGTTCCCGGCTGGGCAGACCTGAAAATGGAATTCGGCCGACAAATCGCAGTACACGTCTCAGACAGCTACAGCCTCGCAAACCCCGCGGATCAGGCCTCTCTCGCAGACTGCAGGGCTGATGTTGGTTTTTGCATTGGCTGGCAGCGATTACTCCCGCTATGGTTCCTTGAACTCCATCGCAACGGCGTCTTTGGAATGCACGCCTGTGCCAATCGCCTGCCCAATGGTCGCGGACGCTCGCCAATCAACTGGAGCGTCATTGAAGGTGCCACGTCTCTGTATGCACATATTTTTCGCTACAACGATCAACCGGACGCCGGCGACCTGCTGAGTGCTCCACAAATCTCCGTCGAAATACACGACGATATTCAGACGCTGCAGCAAAAGGCTCGAGTCGTCTTCTGCGCCGAAGTCATCCACCACTGGCAACAACTCGTCCATGGCACCGCCCAGCTGCATCCCCTGAATCATTCGGGTGAACCGGA
>JBJTOP010000375.1:0-5851 GCA_046074645.1 Planctomycetaceae bacterium
CCTCTCTCCGCTTCCTGTCTTCCCTCATGGCCGCTGCTGCCCCCCGCCGTACTCCTGCAGTCCGGTATCTTTTTCCTGCCTGGGGCGGGTCTCCAGTTGGTCCACTCGCTTTGACGTCCCATCCAGCGGAACTGCGCTCTCAGGGACCTGCCCCAACCTAGTAATGTCCTTTACCGTAGTCACCTTCCGCCTGTCAGTGCCACTGGGGGCTATCAGATGGCTCGGTTGTCATTTTATGTCTGCTTTCACAGGAGTCTCCCACATGACAAGGCCTAAAGCACTCCGTGGCTTTACGCTGATCGAGTTGCTGGTGGTGATCGCGATCATCGCCATTCTCGTCGCGCTGCTGCTGCCTGCCGTCCAGCAGGCCCGCGAAGCCGCCCGTCGCACCCAGTGCAAGAACAATCTCAAGCAGATCGGGATTGCTCTGCACAACTACCACGACGTATTCGGCCAGTTTCCACCGACCGTCTTCATGACGACCGGACCGCTTCAGTGGTCCGACGGTCCCAAAGGAACTCACCTTGTCCGACTGCTGCCCTATGTGGAACAGGCCAATATCTTCCAGGCCCTGAATTTCAGCCTGTTGGCTCCCTGGGGAACCGACGGCGCGCCTCCTCAGAACTTCAACTTTGAGTGGCAGCGCGAGTCGTACCCCAACGGTCGACGCATCAAAGACATCTCTCTTCCCGTATACCAATGTCCGTCGGACCCCAGTCCCAAGCAGACCGGCTGGAGTGCCCGAACGAACTATGTGATGAGCATGGGCAACCAGCAGATGGACACGTCTCCATGGCAGGGCTGCACTCCGTACCAGTCTCACATCATGAACACGAACTCCTTCTGGGGACACGGCAACACCGAAAATCCCAGCTGGATTTCCGGGATTATTTCCCGATTCAACTGGGCAGCCAGCATTCAGCAGATCACTGATGGTACTTCCAACGTGATTGCGGCCGGTGAAATTCGTCCGAACTGCGGTGACCACACGGTCAACGGATGGTTCCACTTCAACGCCACCTGGGTCGCCACAACAGCTCCGATCAATTTCCCGATCAGTTGTTACAACGAACCTCCGGTGCCAACTCCCGCAAACCCTGCCGGCTGCAACGCTCCGGATAACTGGGCCACCAGCCAGGGCTTTAAGTCCCTGCACACTGGCGGTGCTCAGTTCGTCCTTTGCGATGGTTCCGTTCGCTTCATTTCTCAGAACATCGACTACCGCACATATCAGCGACTGGGTGACCGTCGCGACGGTCAGGTGATTGGCGAATTCTGATTTGCCCACCCGCTGAAGACTGCTATCTGCGAATGCCGTCCGCTGGAAACATCGGGCGGCATTTCTTGTTTGACTTGTTTCTGCTTCTGCAAATTCGAGGAGATTTTATATGCGAAGTCCGTTCCTGCCCGCACTTCTGCTCGTGACACTGGCTGGTCTCGCCGGATGCGGCGGTGATTCGGGCGGTCCCCCTCCGGATCGAATCCCTGTCACCGGAACTGTCATGTACAAGAACGCGCCCGTTGAAGGCGCGATTGTCACATTCTACAATGACAAAGCCCCCCGAAATGCATCGGGGACCACCGACAAGGACGGCAAGTTTTCACTCACCATGATCGATGCCAATGACGGTGCAGTTGCTGGCAGCAACGTGATTACTGTCACAAAAACAGATGCAGCCGCGGCCCCCCCAGCCAACAATGGCCCCCCCAGTCCTGAAGATCTCGCTAAGAAGATGGCTGAAATGAAAACCGGAGATCCCAAGGCGAAGAAAAATACAGGCTCACTCCCCGCGAAGTATGCCAGCCAGACAACCACCCCGCTCAAGGAAGAAGTTTCAGCCTCCAAAAATCAGTTCACCCTGCAACTCACCGACTGATTTGCACGGCTGTACAGCAAACTCCTGACGTGACCTGGCATGTGGCTGCATGCCAGGTTTTTCCATATCAACTCTGCGCCTTTCTCTGGCAAACTCATGTCAAGCGGCGAGCATCAGCCCGATCAGCCTGCAACCACGCTGCGGTTCCTCCAGTCAGCTCAAATTGTCGGCACCACGCGGCGCCGCATGACCACCTTCATCGCCATCAGCCTCGCTGTTGCTGCCCTGCTCACAATCGCCCGTTCACGACTGCAGCCAGCAGCAGCGGGTCGCCAACTCTACCAGCAGGGACTCGTGGCGCTCGAACACAGGGATTACGCCGAAGTCCGTCAAATGATCGGACTACTCGAAGCCGAACAACCTCCCAGCGACTTCGCAGACCTGCTCCAGGCTGCCTTCCAGCTCCGCAGCAACTCTCCCCAAAACGCCCTGCGAACGCTCCTTGCACTCAACCTTGATGGCCCCCTGCGACAGGATATCCTGCTGCTCTCAGGCGAGGCCTTCTATCGAGCCGGTCAGCTGGCTGATGCCCGCCAGGCGCTCTCTCTGCTGGTCAAAGAATCACCCGATTCCGTCGATGCCCACCGCTGGCTCGCCAGCACCTGGTATGACCTTGGCGCCAATATTCCTGCCATCCATCATCTCACCGAAGTGACTCGACTGGCACCCGATGACTACCGCCCACACTGGCTCATGGGCGTCATGTATCGGGACTTCGAAAACTATCCTGATGCGATTGAGCATCTTCGAGCAGCCTGGGAACGGAATCCACCGCCCGAAATTCGTGATCTTGTCGGCGTCTACCTTTCACGCAGCCTCCAGGCCGATCACCAGTACACAACAGCTCTCGAATTCCTCAGACAATGCCAACCCACGCCCGCAGTGCAGGTCGAAACCGCTCGCGCTCAATTCAGCCTGACTCAGGCTGATGTCGCTGAACAGCTGCTGAGCAAAACTTCGGTGCCCGATGAGGAACAGGCGGGAATCGACTATTTCCTGCTCTATGGCGAAATCCTTGAAGCCCGCGGAGCAGCCGATCAAGCCATAGAGAAATACGTCACGGGAGCAACGCGTTTCCCCTTTGATGAAGACCTGCAGTACCGACTCGCTCTCGCACTCCAGGCCCGCGGTGAAACTGCCAAATCAGAAGCCGCGATGGCCGAATGGACTCGCCGCAATGAGCTCAAAAAACGCCTTGTGGAGCTCAATCAGAAAGCTTCAGAGCAGCCCAGTAACGCCACTGTCCGGAGAGAACTTGCAGAGATCTGTCGCCAGATGAATCGCCCGCAGCTGGCGGCCATGTGGACTGCAGCGGCTGCCGCATGTGAACAGCTTCCAGGGCAGCCAGTCGGGCAGAGCCCCGTGCCCTGACAGGCAGTCAGTGCAGAAACGAGGGTCTGGCCCTGAGATCCTGATCCTGTGCTAAGTGGCCATGAATCATGGTTTCCGGAACGGCCTCAACCACTGTGACGCGATGCAAAAGTACCGTGAACAGCGCCACCCACATCGCAATGGAATTCCCCCAACATCGCCGCAGACGCCCCTGCCGAGCCGCGACCGTCAGGGAGCGGAATCACCACCAAATCGCCGCACCGGAAATGCCAAAGTACATGGCACCCAAACAGTCCACGGCGGCGATGCTTTTGCTGTCCCTTTGAACGGCATTCTGGAAATCAGCACCATCTGTCCGTCCTTTGCGTCTTTGCGTGAGACCAGCAGTCGTGCCAGCGACTGATCGGGGTGAAAGATATCAACTGGCAGGCAAAACCGACTCACCCCAATTTCTCCATTTTACCGATTTCTTCATTGACTTGCCCCAAAATACGTATATCATCAGCATCCCCATAAGGGTATCACATCTTACCTTGCACACGTAATTTTTGTAAAGGCACCATCAATGTCCGAAATGATTCTCACCGGTCAAGTGCACCACATCGAAGCGACTCGTGCCTACGGTCAAAAGGGCTTCCGCAAGCGCGTGGTGGTCCTGCAGCAGGCTCGCGGAAAGATGACCAACTTTATTCCGCTGGATTTCCTTGGCGATCTCTGCGACGCCGCCAACTCCCTTCGCGTTGGCGATTCGATTCGCGTCACATCCCGACTCACCGGCCGCCGCTGGCAGCGCGACCCAACCAGCGAAGTCCGCTTCTTCCTCTCCGCCGAAGCCATCGGTTTCGAATACGCCGACCCCCAACGCTCTGGTGCCCCCGCGGTCGTCGCCGAGGCCCCCGTACACGCCTACAGCCACAGCGACGACGAAAACTCACCACCGTTCTAGTCCAGACTGCGGTCAGCCGGCTGGTTGGCCGGCCGGCTGGCCGGCTTTTCGGTCAGCCGGTTCAAGGGACGATCGCTCAGCACAGTCAGCACACAAAAACGCATCTGCCGCGCGTCTGATGTCGATCGGCAAATACGGTACGGCAGCGTGAAAGTTCCAGTAAGACTTGATCGCACGATTACGTCAGCAGGGATGCAGTTTTGGAACCTGGCACTTCCGGTGTGTTGAGCTGCAGTTTTGGGGTGGGGGTCAGGGTGGGGGTCAGGGTGGCGGTGGGAAGTGGCGGTGGCGCGACGCATCCGAAATGTTTCGCGCCGGGGTTGAAGGAACTGGCCTTACAGTCGGCAATTCTGCTGATGCGTTTCCGGCCCGTCAGGCCAGCTCTACCAGCCTGGCATGAAATGCCACGTCAATGCCCAAGTGCCTCGAAGTTCTCGTCATCCGGGCGAAAATCACCCTCAATCCCCCCTCTCCCCTTCGAGGGGAGAGGGGACGGGGGTGAGGGGTCAAAGAACACTGCCTGCCCCCTCGTCAATACTTCCAGGACACTGGGAATCCTGCATCCTTCTGCACTGTCCGTGCTGCGTGTGGCAGGGGCGTTTCGCCCCTCACCCCCGACCCCTCTCCCCGGTCCGGGGAGAGGGGAGCCAGATGTTCTTGCCGCAAGAAAGTCAAGGCCATTGGGCTCCCGCCATGCGGCTGTGCCCTGAGCGGTTGGGCGGCAGCCTGCGGGCAAAGGGACCTGCCAACGCCCCACCAACGCCCAACCGCTCAGTTGCGTGGCGGCCGCCTGCTGTTAAGGACGGCAAAAAGTGCATGGCACCTGAAACCTCCCCGCAACACTCAGGCCAGTACTTCCTGCACGACAGTGCCATAGACGTCGGTCAGTCGAAAATCGCGGCCGGCAGAGCGGTATGTCAGCTGCTGATGATTGATTCCGAGCAGATGAAGTATGGTGGCGTGCAGATCGTGCATGTGCACTTTGTTTTCCTGGGCAAAGTAGCCGAATTCATCAGTTGCTCCGTGGCTGTATCCTGCCCGCACTCCGCCGCCACTCAGCCAGATCGTAAATCCGGCGGGGTTGTGGTCTCGGCCATCTTTGCCCTCAGCCACTGGCGTTCGACCGAACTCCGTGCCCCAGACCACCAGTGTTTCCTCCAGCAATCCCCGCTGTTTCAGATCCGTGAGCAGTCCGGCGATTGGCTGATCGGTGGCCAGGGCATTTTTTGTATGGCCCTTCCGGAGTCCCCCGTGCTGGTCCCAGACATAGGGTGTGCTGACCTGCACATACCGCACGCCGGCCTCGCAGAACCTTCGCGCCAGGAGGCACCGGTGACCAAAGTCTGCCGTTTCCGGGCGGTTCAGGCCGTAGAGTTCGCGAGTCGCTGCTGTCTCCCCGCTGATGTCGATCAGCTGCGGCGCCACCCCCTGCATGCGAGCGGCCGTTTCAAAGCTGCGAATGACGCCTTCAATTCTCGAATCCTGCACCTGGTTCAGATGTTTCCTGTTCAGCATCTGCAGCAGTTCCAGCTGCCGCTGCTGATCCCCACGATGTCTTTCGCCGCGCTCCAGGAATTCAATCGTCGCCTCCGCCGTCCTGCTGGCAGAATGCCCCAGCGTCGTGGCCTGATGGTGAATCGGCAAAAAGGCGGCCCCATAGTTTCTGGTACCGCCGTGACCTGCGGGCGGAGTCACA
>JBJTOP010000376.1:0-48880 GCA_046074645.1 Planctomycetaceae bacterium
CGTTCGGCGCGGGAGAGACATTCGGTGGTGAGACTGGCAGAAACGAGTGAACAGAGCGACTGATCCGGGAGCTGGTCAAGACTGCTGAGCAATGTGCTGCGAGGCTCGGAGTCGGGGCCATTAAGAACAGCTTCAATCTGCTGGAGGATCAGCGATCTCAGGGGCCAGCGGAGCGTTTCGAGTCCGGTGGCGATGGCTGGTGCAGCGAGAATATTCTCGATTCCTCCAACTTTTGCGGTTTCAAGCAGTTGTGGTGTATCCGGGAGTTCGATGTTCAGCACTGATATTGGCAGCTGCAGGGCCTGCAGAAGCAGCCGCACGCGTGCGGAGTCCTGCGGCAGCCGGGCATCTGAAAGCCGGAGCCACGTGGCGATGGCTTGTTCCGGAGCGGGGCCTGCGAAGGATCTGATTTGATCAAGTTCCGCTGCGGGGTTGGTCGAGCTGCGTGCGAAAAGACATAATGCAGCCCGGAAACGCAGACCACTGACCTGTTCTTCGATGAGGGCGCTGGAGGTCACTTTGTCGAGCAGTCGCAGGGCTTCGGCTGGTTGATTCGTGGCCAGAGAAAATGCGGCCTGTTCAATTGGATCTTCGCCTGGCTGGGGCTGTGGCTGATGGTCTGCAGCGAGTATCAGGTAGCCGGGACCGGCACTGATCAGATCACTGTCAATGGCCGCAAGAGTGCCGGGCTGCTGAACAGGGCGCAAATAGGGGATCGAATCGACCAGCTGGCCAGTGGAGAGACTTCGGATCTGCAGGCTGCCGTCGGCTGCAGGGATGAGCAGCTGATCTCCCCGACGAACCGCCGTTCCGACCGGGACGGCGAGCCTTGAATTCAGCTGAGATTTCCAGCGATTGGAAAAGTCAGAGATCTGCCAAGCTGCAATTTCACCGGCGGAAGCAGCGACGAGGACTTCGCTGTCGGCCCAGAGTATCAGTGTGGGTTCGCTTGTGGTCAATCGACGACTGATTTCTCCGGTCAGCAGGCTGGTCACGGTGATTTGTGGCACTTCGTTGAGTGCCCAGAGAACTTCATCGCCGATCACCAGCGGCATTTCTGAACGCCGATTGCGGTTTGCCGGGCCGGAGGTCACGGGCCGCCCGCGAATGATCTGCTGGCGAAAAATCACTCGTCCATTCCGGCCGCCGGGCGTCTGGCTGGCAGATTCCGGTGAAAGCTGCCGAGCCCAGAGAATGGAGCGAGTGAGAAGATCAATGGCGAAGGACCAGCCCGTGGTGGTGGAGGCGAGGAGGATGCCATTGTGTACCGTGAGCTGCGCCGAAAGCAGTTGTCGGAAGAAATCCAGATCGATGTTGTTTTCCGGAAACACAACGGGAATCTGCCATTGAAGCGAACCGTCCTTCGCTGCGAGGCACGCCAGACTGATCTGTCCGTCCTTTTCGGCCAGCAGACAGACATCTCCACCATGCACGGCCGGGAGTCCTGGAAACCAGCACAGAGACAGCGGGTTTCCGAAAAGTGCTTCAACCGGTTCTCCGCCGACTGTCCAGAGCCGTCGCCCCGTTTGTTTGTCAATGGCCGAAAATTCCTGGGGCTTGCGGCGATTGTTTTCATCGCGTCCAAGCAGCACGCGAACCCGCAGTGAATCATCGTCCCGAAACTGGTTTAACAAATCGACTTCAGTTGAGACGACATACAGTCGTTCTGCATCCATCGCCAATTGCCATGAATGGGGCTCTCTCGTTGGATTAGTGCGAGCTGAACCAACGTTGTTTGGGAAAGGCTGAACCAGGCGACTGGACCATGGCGGAATTTGAAAGGGCAGCGAATTGGGTCGCAGATTACGCGTCCAGAGGGTGCGTCCGGTTTTTCGATCCAGCGCGGTGATGAGAGACTGACTGCGAACGTAGACGCCGTTCTGATCGGCAAGCGGAGTGAAGGTACTCCAGGGTACCGTAGAGCTTGTGGTGGCAGTTGACACATATTCCTGAAGGGTTCTGCGAGCGGTGTCATGCAGCGGAAGTGAGCGGGTCCACTGAATGTTTCGCGGCATTTGATCAGAAGTGCCGGATGGAAGTGAATCACCGATGGTGGCCGGAGGAGTTGACAGGGACGCGGCCGGTTTCGCGGGATGTTTTTCCCGTTCATCCATGGCACGTGACTCCTCTGCTTCAAGGCGTCGCTGAAGTGCCAGCACATGGGCAGGAGGACCGGGCGGGGGCGAATCGAGGAGTGGCAGGAGCCAGTATTTGGCTGCAGCGAGTTCACCGCGGTCTTCGTGGATGCGCGCAAGCAGGAGCAGGATATTGCGGGCGGTTGGAGTTCCATTGCACCGCTGCAGGAGATTCAGAAGTTCGACCGGTTCGGGGTCAAGCAGTGTTCGCTGGAGTTCTGTCCGGGCGGAACCATCGTCACTGTCACGAGCCGCTGCAAGCTCGGGAGGGAGTTTACCGAGCAGGAGCGTGAGTGTGCGATGCAGTGGCTGGAAGCCATTGGTACTCTGAGTCATCAGCCCGGGGTCGGCGGCCCGCAGCACCCTCAGACTGGACTGGAATGTTCCCGGATCAAGGCTGTCGATCGCCTCCTGAAGTCGATCAAGTTCGCGGAGCATTGCGCGGTCGGTGGGCAGTCGCTGAAGATCATCCGCAACCCTCGAATCGGCAGGGGGCTCATCGGCACGAGCTGACAGTGGCTCTGATGGCGAATGCACGAACGCAGAATACGCTGCCAGCAGAACGCGTGCGAGGTTTGTGATGTGGTTAAGACGAAGCATCCTGAGTCCCTCTGCCGCCAGCACTGGGCGAGTATGGGGGCGTTTGTGAGAATCATTGCGGCTGATCCAGCGTGCGCGCCGAAAACACGAGGGGCAGTCGCCGTGGCGAAGTTTAAGCCGTCTGCGGAGTCTCGCACAGCCAGGATAGCAGCAGAATTCGCCGAAAGAAGTCCGTGAGCTGCGGAAATCACCTCCGCAGACCGTTCGGAGGTGATTTCCGGCTTGAGTCCGGGTGGCCGGGCTCTTTAGATTTCCGAGTCTGCGTTCCGAAACGGCCGCAAGCCAGGGCCGCACCAGGTTGCATCTCATGTCAGTTGACAACAACCGTCCGAATAAAGGCCTGCAGAGTGCCCTGCGGCGGCTGATGCCTGTCGTGTGGTTCGCTGCCCTGATTCAATGCGGTTGTGCCCCGTCACTGTTGCAGAGAACAGCTCGCCTGTCACCCCGCTCCACTCATTCTGCGCAGATCACCCGAATCTCCATGGCAGCGGATGAGGAGCAGCAGCCCGAGGAACAAAGGATTCCGCGAGTACGGGAAAGTGCGCCGGCGGCGGCAATGCCGAATGCCGTCCGCAAAGAAAAAGAAGACGATCGGCCAGTAAGCGGCCATTCGATATTACCCGGAACACCCGCCGAGTCCATTTCCAGGGCGGAAGGCCGACGGCGGTCAGGGAACAGCAGTCGCCCTGCCCTGCCCGCGTCCACGGCCGCAGAACCCGGAATGCTGGATCGTTTTCGCGCCCTCTACGCTCCTCGCACCGAGTCATCCCAGGGCGCGGAGGTGGCTCCGCGAACGGACGATGCGGCGGAGAGGCTGAGGCGGCAGATGCTGCGATGGTCAGATCCTTTCGGATTGTTGAAGGAGCGTGAAACAGTCGGTGGCGGAGCATCTGCAGAACTGGAAAAATCCACCAGTGTTGCTCCGGAAGCCTCCGAAATGCCTGCGACAGTCAGACCGCTGACATCGCTGGACGCGGTGATTGAGGCTCTGGAACAGGAGCTGCGGGACTGGCCCGGCGCTGCAGGTGGTCGTCCGGAGCGTCTGGAGGAATGGCGACGTCGGCAGACTGATCTGCGTTTGTTGTACGGCGTTGCCGGCCGATCAGCGGATGCGGCGAGGGTGATCGAAGGCTTGCCGCAGGAGGAACAGGAATTCTGGCAGTCACTGATGCTGGCGATGAACCAGTACCGCGCATCCGGCACCGAGTCCGATCGTGCAGCACAGTTGACAGAGACGTTAGCTCAGCTCCGAGCAGCCACTCGCCATCTGCAGCCGCTGTCGCGTCTGGAAATCTACCGACTGCAGTTTTGCACACGGATTGATGGGTTTGGGAATGCGGCTGCGTTTCCAACTTCTGATTTTGAACCTGGCCAGCGATTGCTGTTGTATGCCGGCGTGCGGAATTTCCGCAGCGAGCTGACTGCTGAAGGACGGTATCGGAGCGAGTTTGCGGCGATCGTTGAGTTCCTTCGGGAGGAAGACGGCGAGGTGCTGGAACGCATTCGACTGCCGCAGATTCCGGACGAGTGTGACGAGGAGCGGACGGATTACTTTCAAAGTTTCGAGTTGACTGCACCGGTGCTTGAGGGGAATTACATTGTGCGTTTGCATCTGCGGGACCAGTTGACCCGTCAGACGACAGAAGCGCGCCTGCGGATGACGATTCGCTGAACCCACCTGTCAGCCTTTGCGAACGGCCTCCGCGGTGACGGGGTCTTCAGGCCACGAGTGTTTTGGGTAGCGGCGTTTAAGCTCCCTGCGGACCTCAGGGTAGGTATTGACCCAGAAGCTGGCCAGATCATTGGTGACCTGCTGAGGGCGAAAATTGGGCGCCAGCAGATGCAGCAGCACGGGCACTCGACCACGCGCGATGCGAGGTGTCTGCATAAGGCCAAAGATTTCCTGAATTCGGACGGCGAGGATTGGTGGCCGATCCTGTGAATATTCGAGTCGAATGCGGCTGCCGCTGGGAACTTCAATACGCTCCGGCGCCTCGCGTTCGATGGCCTGCAGCACAGGGTAATCAAGGGCCGCCTGAATGGTGGGAAGCCATGGTGCTGAGCGGAGTTCCTCGAAGGAACGTCGGCCCTGACAGAGACTGCGGAGCACTTCGCGGAGCGCTGATTCATCGAATGCGGGGATATTGAGTTCGGGCACGGATCTTCTGAGAAAGGCAGCTCGCTGGAGGAAGCTGGTGAGTGCCTCGTTGTCGGGTGGCATGACGGCACCGAGTTGTGCAGCGGCGGCTTTAAAGAGCACCTCTGCGGCGACATTCGGAGAAGCGACAGGGACGGGCGTCTCTTCAAGGATGAGGTCATCGAAGGCGAGCCTGCGACGGGCCACAACAAGTTTTTGTGAGGGGTGAAAGAAGAGCTCGTCGGATTCACTGATGAGTTCCTGCGGAAGCCATGAGCGAAGGACTTCGGAAGCCTGGCGGACTTCCGCATCGGTACCCGCGTTGTCAATATCGACGCAAAGAAACAGGGGGGCACCGCGGACGGACGAACGGGGGCTCAGGCGGACTCCGCGGCCCCCCACCATCAGCCCCCGATCACTCCCGGACTCCCGGCGTTTGGCAACGCGGTCCGGGAAGCCGGCCGTGAGGGCTTTCAGAAGGATTTCGTCAGATGCATCATGGTTCTGCAGCGATACTTCCTCGCGGAGAATACTGTGAAACTGCCTGGCTGCCTGTGTGAGGCTGTGGGCGGCGCCGCGGTGAATTTCGCCAAAATCTGAATGTGCCTGGCCATGTTCCAGCCAGCGTTCGACGGCATGGAGGCGATCGAGGACGTCGCTGCGTGAGTTCTGGAGCGAACGGGTGTGGATGGGTTGTTTTGACGGTCCACCGCGGTTTTCGGGGGAACGGAGAAATGGATCCCGTTCGGCAAGCAATGCAGCGAGCAGGCAGGCTCGGGGTGCGGCACCTGAAGCGGCAGCTTCAAGCAGCAGCCGGGCGATTCGCGGGGATGTGGGGAAGCGAACAATGCTCCGGCCGATGTCAGTAATTGAGTTTTGGTGCAGGGCGCCGAGAAGATGCAGGAGTCGGAGAGCATGTTCGATGGCTTCGGGCGGCGGGGCTTCAAACCAGGGAAAAGCAGCCACATCAGCTTCCCCCCATGCCTTCAGTCGCAGAATCGCAGCAGAAAGATCCACTCGAAGAATCTCAGGCTGATCCACCGCCAGGCGACTGCGGTGAGTCGTTTCGTCCCAGAGTCTGAGGCAGATACCAGGGCCAGTGCGACCGGCACGGCCCGCACGCTGGTCTGCAGATGCTTTTGAAATGGGAATCAGCTGCAGGCGGTCAAGACCGGCGGCAGGGTCAAACTGCATCTGCCGGGCAACACCGGTATCCACGACGGTTTCCACACCATCGATCGTGATGGAGGTCTCGGCGACGTTGGTGGCGAGAACCACCTTTCGCTGCTCAGTCGGTGCAAGGACGCGGTCCTGTTCATTCGAGGGCAGATCACCGTAAAGCGGAAGCAGGAGCAGATTCTGGCGCCGGGCTGTCGCTTCGAGTCGATCGCGGGTGCGGTGAATTTCCGCCAGGCCAGGCAGAAAGGCCAGAACATGTCCGGAGGAATCCCGCAAAGCGGTCTCGACACCGTCAGCAGTGAGTTCCGGGAGCGACCGGCGGTCAGGTCGAGGAAGGTATCTCACGGCAACGGGATATTGACGGCCTTCGCTGTGAATGATCGGACAGTGATCCAGAAATACGGCAATGGGCTCAGGCGCCATCGTGGCGGACATGACCACAATCTTCAGGTCAGGACGAACGGTCTGGCGGACTCGTCGAGCCATTGCCAGCGCGAGGTCGCTGTCCAGCCGTCGTTCATGGAATTCATCGAAGATGAGGACGCCGATATTTTCAAGAAAGGGGTCGTCCTGAAGTCGGCGCAGCAGAACGCCCTCGGTGACCACCAGAATGCGGGTGTGCTCAGAGACCGCTTCGTCAAAGCGAACGCGATATCCAATCGTCAGGCCAGGACGCTCGTGTCGCTCGGCAGCCATGCGGGCAGCGGCTGTCCGGGCAGCAATCCGACGCGGCTCCAGCATCACGATCTGCTGCGTGAAAGAAGGATCTGAGTCGAGAATCGTTGGGGGGACGCGGGTGGTCTTGCCAGCGCCAGGCGGAGCTTTGAGAACGGCACAACCGTGAGAACCCAGAGCGTTGAGCAGATCAGGGAGGATCTGTTCGACGGGTAAACTGTCCGGCATCGAGGGCTGTTCCGCGGAGGCTGAACGAAACCGCCCTCGGGTGCCGGGGCAGCCCCGGGGCGGATTCGCGACTGAGGATTCGTAACACTATTCTGCGAACGCAGCGTCGAATGCTCGACCCGACGGCTGGAAATCAACGTTCTTGCAGAACTGGGCGGCCTCGGCAGCGCCGTGTTCACGATCCATACCACTGTCCTCCCACTCAACGGAGAGCGGTCCGGAGTATTTTGCGGCGTTCAGTGCCCGAATTATCTCCTCGAAACGCACCCCTCCGCGGCCGACACTTCGGAAGTCCCAGCCTCGACGCGGATCGCCGAATGAAAGATGGCTGCTGAGGATCCCCGAACGATTATTCAACGTGACCGAAGCGTCCTTCATGTGGACATGATAAATTCTGTCCGGGAACGCGCGAATGAATTCCACAGGGTCAACTCCCTGCCAGATCAGATGGCTGGGGTCGAAATTAAAGCCGAATTCACGGCGGCGATTGAGCGCCTGCAGGGCACGTTCAGCCGAATAGATGTCGAAGGCGATTTCGGTGGGATGGACTTCAAGAGCGAACTTGACCCCGCAGTCTTCAAATACATCCAGGATCGGATTCCAGCGCTCCGCAAGCAGTTGGAATCCACGCTCGATCATGGACTTGGGAGTCGGCGGAAAATCGTAGAGCAAATGCCAGATGGATGAGCCTGTGAAACCGTTCACTACGCTGACGTTGAGTTTCTGGGCGGCCCGGGCCGTATTCTTCATTTCTTCCGCGGCCCGCTGATTCACACCAGCAGGATCTCCGTCTCCCCAAACGTAGTCCGGCAGGATGCTTTTGTGCCGACCATCGATGTTGTCCAGCACTGCCTGACCAACAAGATGGCTGGAAATCGCGAAAAGTTTGAGGCCGTGCTTGTCGAGCAATTCGCGTTTCCGGGCACAGTAAGAGTCGTCTGACAGCGCCTTGTCAACTTCGAAATGATCTCCCCAGCAGGCCAGTTCAAGGCCATCATAGCCAAACTTTCTGGCTTTTTCGCAGAGGACCTCAAGCGGCAGGTCAGCCCACTGACCTGTGAACAATGTGACGGGACGTGCCATTCGGTGTCTCCTGTGGGGTGGCGGCCGATGGCAGTCGGCCGGAAAATTTTGGTGCAACCAATCGATGCGGAGAGTAGTCTTCGACGTGTGGAAGTCAAATCTGACGGAGAGCTGGGAGTCACCAAAATCGCCGGAATCAGGGTATCCCTGAAACGCTGACTGCCGATCGACTCCGCTGCACTGTGAAAGGCAGACCCCCAAAAGTATACTTTTGTGCACCTCTAGTCCGCATTTCCCCTAAAGTTGTGGTTTCTCCGCGTTTTCCGGCTGTTGGAACGTGGGATTAGAGTGCACAATCGGGAGTGCTTCGGTGCGTTTGCATACTTTGACGGTGAAAGTGAGCCGGCTGTGGAAATTACAGAAGTTCGAATCAAGCTGGCCAGCGACCCCGAGGATCGTCTGCGAGCCTTCTGCTCAATCACGCTGGACGGCGAGTTTGTGGTGCGGGATTTGAAGATCATTGCGGGTCAGCGAGGGAATTTTGTAGCGATGCCCAGCCGCAAGATCATGGAAAAGTGCCCGCGTTGTCACGGAAAAAACGAACAAAAAGCTCGATTTTGCTCGCACTGCGGAGCTCCCCAGCCGGCACAGCCAGTGTCTGACCAGCGTCCCAGGCTCTTCGCAGACATCGCCCATCCGATCAACAGTGCTTGCCGTGAGCGGCTTGAAAAGGCAGTGCTGGTTGCGTTCGAGGAAGAGCAGGTCAGGGCGACTCAGCCGGGTTACATTTGCCGCTACGACGACTTCGAGGAAGTCTGACGATCGGCAGGTTCGGAATTTGACGAATCTGCGGTTTGGATTGATTTTCGGGGAAGCGGGCTGCCGATGATAAGCTCAGAAGGGGTTCCCTCGGAGGGGCAGAATTGCCCTCCTTGCTCCTGTGGGAATCACAGATACATTCAGACGAGACTCGGCAACGCGGAACTGGCTGTTGTTTCCGGGGGCGATTGAGGCAACGACGGTTGTCTGCAGGTCAGCCCGCCTGCCGAGCTCGTCGAATCCACCTTGTTTCAAAGGGAGGACGGCAGGGATGTTCAGGCGTTTGGCAGTGTTGGCGTTGCTGGTTTCTGCGTGGGCGGGGACCGGCGTGCGAGCCATGGCGGGGCCTCCAGGCCAGCCTTCAGACTGGCAGCGATTCTACTATTACCCATACATCTACTATCCGCAGAATTTTCAGCGGCCGCAGCAGTATGACCACATGTATTATCGTTACGAGCCGTCGATGAGGATTCCGGTCTACAACCGATCGTGGTACAACTTCTATCCCTCAGAAAAGCCGTATCACAGCGGCCACCACTTCATCCTCGATATTTTCTGAGTTTGGATAGTCCGGCAGAAATTCAACGGCGTCCGCGGGAAAACCTCCTGCGGTCGCCGTTTTTTTTTGCCATGAAGGCGTGGACTTCAGGCAACACGGATGAGCTGGGTTAAATGGGGGACTTTTTGCAGTTTTGCGAGATATACGCTGCATTCTGTCTGGAACGTCAGGAGCGGCTTTGAGAGGTGGGAATGACAGAGAGAGTCGCCGTGGGGAACGCCGAAGAGAGAGTCTGACAGGCGTGTGGTCCGCGTGCGCTGCGAGCGATTGCCGTCGGAGATTCAGTGGATGGCCTCGCGCGTGTGGGTTGCGAGCTCGGCAGCGACTGGAAGGGGCGGTGGAGATTCATGCAAAAACATTTCGCAGCTGGATTGATGATTTCGACATTGTTCGCAAGCGGTTGTTCGACGGGTTTTTTGGGGAGTGACCACGACGAGCGCAGTCGCTATGCGCCCGGTTCGGAAGGGTGGTGGGCGGAGCAGGGAGAGCATCCTCCGGGCGTGCGTCGAAAGTGGTACAAGGGAAAAATCTGGCCCGCGAAGCCACGTTCTGACGCCCCCCCGCAGCAGTTCTCGCACACGTTCTACTCCCAGCATTACTGGCCCCTGCCCTACACGTGTCAGGACCGCGAGGCCGTGTGGCGTGTGATGGACGTTCAGACGGGGCTGGGGTGGCAGGAGGAAACGACGCTGTATAACCGGCATTTCGATGAGGCCAATACTTTGACGAGGGCAGGCGAGCTCCACCTCGAGTACATTCTGCGGGATGTTCCGCTGGAGCGGCGGGCAGTCTGGGTCCAGTCAACTTTCAGTACTGAGTCTGATCAAAAGCGCATGGAATCTGCTCGCGAAGCGATTGCCAAACGTTCGACTGGTGACCGTGAAATACCGCTGGCGATGCGGGAGTGCCGTGAAATCGGCCGTCCGGCGGCCGAAGTGGAAGTCATCAGCAGCCTTTACCGCAGCTCCATGCCAACGCCGCGATTGGGGAGTTCGTCGGGATCCGGAGGCGGACAGGGACAGGCAACGGGAGCGGCCGGCGGTTCTGCGGGTATGGGTGGAGGCTTCGGCTCTGGCAGCGGTTCAGGTTCAGGCAGCGGTTCAGGCGGCGGAACCGGCACGGGGATGTAGTTATCAGCAGAGTTGGGAGCAGTGGGGTGGTGGCTACAGCGATTGATGCGTTGGAAATGTTTGCCGGTGACTGTCTGTTGTGGACGGGTATGCCGCGGGAGAACGCAGCGACCGCAGCAGCAGCACTTGCGGGAACAGACGCCTGCGGCGTCTATACTCACGGCACAAAACTGCTGGCAGGTTACCTGAAGAAACTGCGAGGCGGTGGATATCGGGCGACTGCAGTTCCGCGGATTGAACGAGAGGGACCGGCCTGGGCGGTGATGGATGGAGATTCGTGTCTGGGTCAGGTCGGCTGCTCGCAGGCCATGGATCTTGCAATTCACAAAGCTCGGCAGTGCGGCGTGGCGTGGGTGGCGATTCGCAATACCGGGCACATTGGCGCCGCTGGTCAGTATGCCTTGCAGGCCGCTGCGGCTGGCTGTGCTGCGCTGGTCACCGGCAACGACATTCCCAGTGTTGCAGCACCTGGATCCCGAGGAGCAGTGTTGGGGAGCAATCCGCTGGCATTCGCGATCCCAACAGATTCGGATCCGATTTTCCTTGACATCGCCACAGCGGCAGTTGCGGGTGGAAAGGTGTATGCAGCGCTCCAGCGGGGCGAATCGATCCCATCCACATGGTTGATCGGACCGGACGGTCACCCCACAACTGATGGTTCACTCTACCCCCATTCCGCCGCACTGGCGCCGATGGCTGGGCACAAAGGCTATGGGCTGGGACTCTGGTGCGAAGTCATGTCAGCCGCACTCCCAGGTGGGCGGATGACGTGGGACGTCGGCAGCTGGATTTTCGATCCGCCGGAGCGACCATCCTGGCATAATGCTTCGATGACCGTTTATGACGTTGCGGCACTTACGGATGCCACGGAGTGGTCTGAGCGGATTGGGCGACTGCGGGCTCAACTGCAAACTGCCAGTCCCGCGGCCGGCAGTCATGGGGTCCTGTTGCCGGGGCAGCGAGAGATGGAGAATCTGCGGCTGGCGAGAGAACGTGGTATCCCGCTCCCTGAGGATGTGCGAGCAAAGCTTCGGGAAGCGAGTGAGTTGTCGGGGGTCGCTCTGCCCGCGGGGTTGCGGGACTGAAGATGACGTAAAGCATGGACAACTGTGAATGGCGGGCGAACGAATGCGCTGCATTGGAGTCGATATCGGCAGTTCATCGATCAAGGGCGCAGTGCTGAATGCGGTGACTGGAACGATCGAGGCGACTGCGAAGGTCCCGTTTCCTGAGCCGCTGCAAGGCTTGCCCGTCGGCTGGTTTGAAGTCAGTCCTGCTGCAATTCTGACAGGGGTCCGCGAGGTGCTGACGGAGCTGCTGCGGTGTTGCCCGGAAGCCGAGCGCATTCGTTTCTGCAGCCAGATGGGCGGTATTCTGCTGGTGAGCAGCAGCACTGGCGAGGCGCTGACGAATTACCTGTCGTGGCGAGACCAAAGAACGCTGCAGCCATTCGCGGGTCTGTCACACACTGACGCCGCCCATGAAGGCTCGATGCTGGAGCATATTCGGGGTGTATTAACAGAAAACATGTTCTGTGAACTGGGGCGAGAACTGAAGCCGGGCACTGCCACGGCACTGCTGCGATGGCTTGCCCTGAAAGATGGTCTGCCCGCAAATGCTGCACCAGTAACAATTGGCGACTTTGTAACTGCCTCTCTGTGTTCCACTCGGCCACGAATGCACCGCACTCAGGGCCTGGGTATGCTGAACCTGCGAACCGGGAACTGGCACTTCGAAGCTCTTGCCCTGCTGGGGCTGGACGGCCTGAACTGGCCGGACTTCGCCGAAGATGCTGTTCCCATCGGCGCGCTGCACTGGAATGGGCGAGTGCTGGAGTGCTATGCGTCGATTGGAGACCAGCAGGCGGCACTTCGAGGCATCGAGCTGCAACCAAATGAACTCTCCGTGAACATGTCAACAGGTGCGCAGGTCAGCCGCATCACGGCAGTGTTCGAGCCTGCAGACTGCCAGACTCGCTGCTGGTTCAATGGGCAGTTTCTTAACACAATCACGCACATTCCGGCTGGCAGATCGCTGACGGTCCTGGAATCACTGCTGACAGAGCTGTCGCGATCCGCGGGGCTCTCGATAGCCGATTCATGGCAGCTGATCAGCAACGCCTGTGAAGCGACCGGCGACTCGGGAGGACTCCGCTGCGACCTGAGCTTCTTTGCAGGGGCTCTTGGTAATGAGGGGAGTCTGTCTGGAATTACCACGGAAAATCTCACCGTCGGTCGGCTGTTTCAGGCCGCCTTTGACTTTATGGCAGAGTCAGCGGCGCGGTGTGCAGCCCGTCTCTCTCCAGCGGCCGCGTGGGAGCAGGTTGCCGTTTCCGGAGGATTGGTTCAGTCCTTCCCGGCGCTTCACCGAAAGCTGGCCGCTCGACTGCCCTGGCCAATACGTGCTGTGGCCGGCACGGAAGAAACGTTGACGGGATTGATGAAGCTGGAAGCGGAACAGTCTGCGTGAGTTTTCCGGCGGGTATCGCGCGCAGCGGTATCGACTTTATCTCACGTCGGCGATGAAACAAGTGAGTGTTGTCAACGCGTGTTGTTCGCCCGATCGACAGCGACCGTCAGAGCCGTCAGGACTTGTTCGGCCCGGGGACCGGTAGCGGTGAGGGCGAAGCGTCGGGATTCCGGACCGGTGTGCTGGATCGTGATCTGCAGGTGATCGTCCGGCAGGCATTCGCTCACCCGGCAGGCCCACTCGATCAGGCACAACCACTCGGAGCTGTGAAGGTATTCTTCACTGCCGATGGCGAGGAATTCATCGGATCCACCGAGTCGCCAGGTATCGAAGTGTGCCACAGGAATGCGGCCGTCGGTGTACAGCTGCAGCAGCACAAACGTGGGGCTGCTCACCTGCTCATCGTCAATCCCCAGCGCTCTGCAGAGTGCGCGGGCAAAGTGCGTTTTTCCAGCTCCCAATTCGCCATCGAGTGCGATCGTAAATCCGGGCGACAGCTGAGCAGCGAGGGCTTCGGCGAGTCGTTGGGTATCAGCTTCGCTGTCGCAGGCGACGCTGAGTGGCGGAGTCATCGGGAGGGCACACCTGTTACGGCGGTCCCTTCAGGCGACTGAGGAATCGGCACCAGCGGATCAGACACGCTGAAATAGACGTCATCACGGCTTGAAGCGGAGCTGTTGTAGTTCAGCATTCGCAGACGATGTGGCTTCAGGTTATGCAGAAACTTTGCACAGCCGGTCTGACTGGTAAGCAGGCAGACCGCAGCAAGCAGAAGCAGCGTGCGGCGGTACCGTATGTGTACCATTTGAGATTCTCTTTGAATTACGGGCTCGTAGCCGACAGATCAAGCAGCCGGTTTGTGAACACGCCGAAGTTTACGGTTTGCAGTACCTGCGTGGGAAGGTTTTTTGACGCCTGCGAGGGTGTCGATTGAGGTCCGCAATGAACAACCTTGCGAATTTCGGCGAAAAAGGCAGGTGCGTCGTGGGAGGGCGAGGCTGGGATGGTGAAACGGTGTGAATTCGGCCGAATTGGGATGTTTTCAGTGCTGCCTGCCAGTTGACCAGCCGCGGCTGGATTACGTCACAAAAACACCGTGTGGCGTGCCGTCGATGTCAATCGGCCGGTAACGTCCCCGGTGCGATCCTGATTCAGTTCTGGCCGAGTTGGCACGCACAGTTACCGGGGGATTGACATCCATTTTTTGACGGCACTTGCCGTCAAAAAATAGAGCAGGAGCATGGAGAAAGGAGAGAGGAGACTCTTGACTTTCTTCATGCTCCTGCGGTCTCCTTTCCACTTTCTACTCACTCACCCTCCTGCTCACGCCACTTCTCACTTCTCATTTCGAAGCGCCATAGGGTTTTGCTGGAGACCGCGCTTCCTCACGGGCGCGGCTCGATGGTGGCGTTTTGCGCGGGTTTTGTGATGGGACACATGGGACGTCGGGGACCCATGAGACGGGTGGCCCGCGTGACGAAACAGGGGTGACTTCATGGTTCCTCGTCGAAGCGTCCCCAGTCCCCCGGAGCTTCCCACAAAGGCCGCGGCAGTGCTCTTGCCCGCGGACTGCCGTCCGGCGGCTCAGAACCTCTTTACCGGGGGATTGACATCCACTGCACGCCCTGTCACGTGGGACGGAGTCCGAAAGACGACGTCTGGTGTTCTTAACATTGTCTCGTCGTCCCAGCCTCGCCCTCCCCGCTGTGCCCGTTGCCTGAAAGTCAAGACCATTGGGCCGTGGCCGGGGATGTGTGGCCAGCGCGGTCTTCAGCGTCTGCGGAGTCGTTCGGCACCGGCGCGGAATTCGGCGGGGGACAGTTTTTCGTCTGAGTTGGTATCGGCGATCCGGAAGAGCTGATCGATGGCGGCGGGCTGATCGCGGAGTCGGGGCAGGCGAGGTGCAGCCTGTCTGAGTTCTGCGGCGGTTACGAAGCCATCGTTGTCTGCATCACAGATGCGGAAGGAGTCATCGGGACTGGCTGCCGGGCGACTGCGGTTCGCAACGTCCGGAAGAGGGGCTCCGAGTGCGGCGTAGGTTTCAACGTAGCCGATGAGCATTTCTTCGTGAGTCTGTTCTCCCCAGCGCACGGTTTGTGCGGGGTTGGGGTTGGACGGGTTGCTGCTGCTGTTGTCATAGACAGCAGTGACGGTGACTTCTGAGCCACGGGGGAGTGTGAGCGGTGCGGCGGGTTCATACCGCAGCTGCCAGTTGAAGTCATACCGGGGGATGTCAAGGAGTGTGCTGGTGGAACCGTCAGGTTGTTTCAGGTCAAAGCGGAATGCCTTGCCTCGAACATGCATGTGTGCCATGAGTCCCAGCACGGGAATGTCGACGGGGACGGGGCGAGTCAGTGATTCGGTGTGGCTGGCGGCATTGGGCGGGATATTGATGGAGGGCTTGGCGAGCGGAATGGTGCGAACCACGTATTCCGGCGGCTGGTCGGCGAAGTGGAGTCCCAGTTTCAGCTGATCCTGCGTTTCCTGTCCGTTGGGGGTGTAGTGAATCTGGAAGCGAATACTGGCTTTGGCGGGCAGTTTTCGAGCGAAGCCTTTGGGATAGAGATGCCCGGTGTTTCCGGGCACGTATGCGGCCCAGTATCCGCCGATGCCATCCATCCCGCGAGTGCGCGGATCATCGCCGGGTTCAGAGACGTTGACGAGCACATGGTGAACGACGCTGCGATCGGTGGGCTGGATTTCATAGCCCTGAACCCAATGATCGGTATCGGATGTCCATTCGACAAGAATATTCTGGTAGCCCATGACTCCTGAGCGTTTGATGTGGATGGGTTTGGGAATCTGAATGATGGTGTCAGGTTCACCAAGAGACCATGAGGAGGGGAACTGGCGGGGGAGCGGCGCGTCTGCGGGATTGCCTTCGGGGCGACCATTGTCCAGCCAGCTCAGCAGCTGTTGTCTTTCGGTGGCGGACAGTGAGCGGTCGTTGGCCCAGCGACGATGGGTGTGCGCTGCAGCACGGGCATCGGCATCCGGAGTGTCGGCGGCAAACCACGGTGGCATGGACCGATCTGCGACCACCTGCCGAATCATGGCTGCGTGACCTGTGACCTGTTCGGGTGTTTCGAGAGGAAATGGACCGACGCCGGCGGTGCGGTGGCATTCGAGGCAGTTCTGCTGGAGGATGCGTGAGATCTGGCGGTGCCATGTGATGGTGGCGGGGATGTCTGCTGGCGGCGGGGCGTTGAAATCGAGTACGCAGCCTGGAGCCGATGTCGCGGCAACGGGGGGATTCTGGTTCTGCAGAGCGGCAGTGATGGCATCGGCGAGAAACCGGTGACGGGGCTGTTCGAGTGCGAAACCGATCCCGTACTGATCATCGACTGCCCCCTGGTAGAGCACGGTGCGAGCCCGGTCAAGAAGAATGACATCGGTGGTGGTTGCGGCCTGCATGTGGGAAGCGAAGCGTTCGTTCTGATCCGCCGCATAAATGGAACGTGGCTGAAGGGTGGAAGCCGCCTGCTGCATGGTGACCGGTTCGTCTGACGGGACGCAGTTTATAAGGATGAAGGAGACAGGCTGGTCAGCGAGACTGCGGGTGAGTTCTGCGAGGGTCGGCAGGTATTTGCGGCTGAGCGGACAGCTGGTGCTGGTCATGGCCACCACGGTCAGCCCGGAAGAGCTGAAGTCGGACAGGCTGTGCGGCTTCCCGGCAAGATCGGTGAAGCTGAAATCCGGAACGAAGCGTCCGATGCCGCGATCGGCCGGATGCACCGGGATGGCGGCGCGAGCGGAATTGGGGGGCGGTCCTGCAGCGGCTGACTGGGGACCAGCGGCCGGAGCAGTGGCAATCACGGGGTTGTCAGGTGCGCGAAGAAAGACGCTGGCGACCAGCAGCAGAACCGGGACGATGACGAAGCGGAGCAGGGGTTTCATGGCAGGGTCCGAGGGCTGAGTGTTCCGGGATGGCCAGGGCTGTGGTTGGGGATCAGCTGTGACCGCCCTGAAACTTATCGCAAAGCGACCATGCTGATCCATGAGGAATTCGCTGTCGCGTCGGAAATCTGAGATTTGGATGCAGGAGAAGAGAGAAACGCTTCGGCTGCGGACTCGTATTACCACCCACTTTTGGGCTTTGACGAGGGAGAACGGGGGTTTTGCGGGGTGGTGTGGATGTAAAATCCGGCGAACTTCGGCCGAAAACTTCTACGGTAAATGCCCTGCTGCTTTGCGAACGCCTCAGCATTCGGCTATTCTTTTCAAGGCAAATTGTCCGGTTTTCAGAAATGAAACAGGCTGGAGCTTGATGTCAGACATGCCCCCTGGCCTGGATTTCAATGATTCGACTCGTCTGAATCAGTATACCGCAATGGTTCTGACAGGACCCCAGTGATGACCACGGATCCAACGCAACCAGAGTCTTCCGCAACCGACACGCCCGCCCTTGCTGCAGCCCCGGAAACGGCGTCAGAAACTTCAATCCTGCAGCAGGCTGCCGAACTGCAGGCCGCGGCACTCGGCGACTCGCCGCCCGCCGCGACTGCTGCAGAGAATTCCAGCGACGCGGAAACCGCGGCGGCTCGCATTCGCGAACGCATGACGGCTGCCACCGAATCGCTCCCCCAACCCGCTCAATCCGACGCGCCCGCTGCTGCAAAGGAAGCGCGATCAGGCAGGATCGAAATTCCGGCTGCCGACGAACTCGATTCCTCTCTCGACGCAGAGATCTCCGCCGCTCAGTCCGTCGATACATCTGTTCCGGTGACCGTGGGTGGCCCGGAAGAGCCTTCCGCTGAGGGTTCCGAAGCCGCGACCGCAAAATCCGTGGGTTCCGGGTCCAAAGTGAAAGGCATTGTGCAGGCCATTCACGGCGGCGAAGTCTTCCTCGACGCGGGACTGCGGCAAAATGTCGTCCTCCAGATCACCCAGTTCCCCGAAGGCAAGCAGCCTGCGGTGGGCGATACACTGGAAGTCATCATTGACTCCGAAGATGCCGATGGCCTGATCAAAGGCCGCATCCCGCGTGCCCGTCACCGCGCCGGCGGCAACTGGGAGGCACTCGCAGCGGGCCAGGTTGTCGATTGCATGGTAACCGCCGTCAATAAGGGCGGTCTGCAGGTATCGGTCAGCAATCTCCGTGGCTTTTTGCCAGCCAGCCAGGTCGAGATGGGTTTCGCTGGAAACCTTGAACAGTATGTCGGCCAGAAACTTTCCGTACAGATCACCGAAGTCAATCCAAAGAAACGTAACCTCGTCGTCAGCCGTCGTGCTCTTCTTCAGGCCGAACGCGAAGAAGGCGAAGGTGCTTTCTGGGCTCAGGTCGAAGTCGGCCAGGCATACACCGGTATCGTCAAGACGCTCAAGGACTACGGTGCATTCATCAACATCGGGCCAGTCGATGGATTCCTGCACATTGGCGAAATCAGCTGGGCACGAATCAACCACCCTCGAGATGTGCTCGCTGAAGGTCAGTCGCTCGAAGTCAAGATTCTCAAACTTGACGCGGAAAAGAAACGCATCAGCCTCGGCCTCAAGCAACTTGCTCAGAATCCATGGGCCAGTGCAGCAGAACGCTATGCAACAGGGTCTGTGGTCAACGGTACAGTCACCCGTCTCGCCGATTTCGGTGCTTTCATCGAACTCGAAGCCGGGCTTGAAGGCATGGTTCACATCAGCGAACTCGCCTGGCGCCGCGTCAGCAGCGTCGGCGAGATCCTCAAAGTGGGCGATAGCCGCGAATTTCAGGTCGTCGAAGTCGATACCAAACGCAAACGCGTTTCACTCTCCGTCAAAGCCCTCGAAAAACGCCCCGAACCAGTACGCCCCGAAAAATCACCGGAAGAACCCGAGGCTTCGCCCGAGGAAGGTCGTAAACCCCGACATGGCAATCTCCGTGGGGGTACCGGCGGATCAGGTGGTGGCCGCGGATTGTTTGGCAATCCCTCGGACTTCACCTGACTCCAACGTCTCCCGTGAACGACTCGACACTCGCGGACTTTCACATCCACAGTACTCTGCCACCAACTCAACACTGGCAGTGCCTTGATGTCCGCCGAGTCGCCGACGACGTCCCGGAAAGACTTTTGGTTTTCTCTCCGGAACTCTCCCGTAACCCCGAGTTCCGCCGCGCCCTCAAAACCGATCGCACGACGCTGCCAATGCTTCAGCATCCTTCTGTGCTGAGAGTCCTCGGCTTTGGCGAGTCAGACGGCATCCTCTTCCTTCGCCACCCACCCAGCGAGTCCCCTTCACTCCTCCGGCAGCTCCAGACCGGCCGCAGGTTTTCAACGGAGGACATTATCGAAATCGGCTGGCAAATCTGCTCGGCACTCCAGCGCGCCCACAATCTCGGCCTCACACATGGCCGCATCGCTGCCGACTCCGTTCTCTGCTCAGACACCCTGCAGGTGCTCCTTGCAGAATTTGGAATCGCCCGTTGGCTGGAAGCCGCCCACAACTACAACTCCGCCACATCCAACGCCGCTCCCACAAACTCAAGGATGCTGCAACAGCAAATCGATCGAGATCTGACGGACCTCGCAAAACTTCTCCAGCAACTGGTCGATGCCAACGATTCGCTGACTCCTGATGCTGCCGCTTCCTCCAATCTCCAGCGACTCCTGAATCGCTGCCTTGAAACTGCTCCGGAACGGCGAATGCAGACCGCCCGCGAATTCCAGGGCCGACTCGGAGAACTGCTCATCATTCCCGGTGATGAACAAATGCCCGTCCAGCTGGAAAAGGAATCTCCAGCAAAGGTGAAGCGGTCGATCGTGAATGAACTCTTTCAGCCGGGGGCACCCACACCAACAAGACCCTTGCATCTGCAGCCTTCGGCAGCTTCTGCCAGTCGCCCGCAGATTCTGCCGCTTTTGGTCGTTGTCGCGCTGATCGTGATCCTCACCGTCCTTGCCGTTGTGCTGACCTGAACGGCGAAACCGGCCGAACTGCATTTTGCAGCTCTCTCAAAATGGCCACTGCTGCCAAACTTGAGTCAATTTCCAATTTTCTCACGCGCACTTTCGGCTTAAGTTTTCGGCCTCTCCTCGTCGGATGGTGGTCTCGCTGCAAGTCCCTGTGGCAGCCCTCCGATAAACTCGCCCCCGTCTCTCCCGTCGGTTTGAGGAAGGCTCCAATGAGTGCTCCCGTACGATTCCTGCTGCTGATCATTGCCGCAGTTCTGCTCCCTGCTCAGTCCGCCTCTGCATGTGGTGGATGCCTGCTGCTGAGTCCGTTTCGCTGGCTCTTCGGCTGTGACCACTACTGCGGTTGCCCACTGGCCACACCGCATAACTGCAACCGCTTCATCGATGACTGGTTCGGTTATGGTTACCTCCGCAATCAGGAGGGCACACTGGGCCACTATCCGGGCAACTGGTATCGTCGCCCGCACGGATGGCATCAGCGGCCAATGCAGCCATACCCTCCTGCGGCTGGCGGTTATGGAATGCCGCGTCCGGCGATGCTGCCCCTGCCCGCAGCTCCCATTTACAACCCCGCCTGGAACCCCGGCTGGGATCCCTGCGCCAGCATGGCACCTCAAACACCAGTCATGCAGCCATACCCAGTAATGGCCGCACCTGTGTGGTCCGGCGGAGACGCCTGTGACCCATGCGGGGGCGGCGGCACTGTCATGTACAATGCTCCGGCTCCAGTGCAGATGTTGCACAACGGGGCTTCCGGGGCTGATTGCGGCTGCAGCGGCAGCCACAGCGGCTCTTACACGCTCCCACCATCAGTGCCTCCGACTGGAATGCTCCCGCAACAACCCGTCTCGTGGCAGCCCGGTGGCTGGCAGCCAGTACAGGCTGGGTATCCGAACCAATATGCCTACAGAGCATCGCAGCCCGCTGCATGGACGCCGAACACCGTATGGCAGCAGCATCAGGCGACGCATTTGAACGCGGTGGCATCGGCCTACGGACAGACCTGGACTCCTCCGCAGCAGACCGCGTGGATGAATCCTCAGCCTTTTGCTCCTCAATCATACACTTCGCAACCATACCTTCCGCCGCAGTACGCTCAGGGGCCGTATACCCCGGCTCAACTGCCTCCCGCGATGGTGAATGCCCCAGTGAATCCATACTGGCAACCCGTCGGAAACCCGGGATTCAGCCAGCCCCAGCCAACGACAGTGCTGATGACACCACCAGCCTCAATGGGTTCCGCAAGGTTGCCGATTCGCCGAGTCAGCCTTGCTTCTCCACCCCTGGGTGCGGTTGGATCTCGGAGCTATCCGAGCGCTCTGCGCTGAGTGAAAGCCCTGCTCAGGTCTCATCAACTCCCGACGGGTTTGATCCAGTCCGCGACCTGTATCGGTCAGTTCCGATCAGATTCCAAACAATCGTTGAGCGTTTCCCCAAAACAGGTCCTCCACCTGACTGTCGGTCAGCCCGGTGGCCATAGCGGCCACCTTCAGCATTCGCAGCGACTCATGGCCGACCAGTGCCAGCTGCAGATCGGCGTAGGGGACCTGCAGCTGGGTGTTTTGCGGAGAAATCCAGAAGAAACTGTCCCCAAGACCGACGCAGCGACCCCGCAGGTGGGAAACCGGGAAATCGGCCCCATAGAGCACTCGCTGATGGCCCAGTCGGCGGATGATCACTTCCACCGCACCACAATCTGTCACAGCCGAAGTGTCAAACCAGACGTTGTCCAGTCCGATCAGTGAATCAATTCCCAGCAGTGTGTGGTGCGGATTAAAGCCGCGAGCCGCGTGCGCGAGGATCAGACGCATTCGAGGGTAGCTGCTGCAGTAACGCCGAATTGTCTCCTGATTTGCCACATCCGCCAGCGCCGTCGCCCGCACTATGTGCAGCGTAATGCTCAGCCCCAGCTCGTCCGCCACGCGCACCTGAGTCTCCGGCAGATACTCTTCAATCGTCGCCTCAAACGTACGCTCTCGCGCTGCGTAGACGTGATAACACTTCAGCCCCACGAACCCCCATCTCAGTACGGCGCCGTGGATGTCTTCCGGTGACATGTCCGGAGTGATCAGCAGCTGACCTCGCGAACAAGAACGCTGCTGCAGCTCCCGCCCCAGATACTCATTCGCAGCGACCGTGTTCATCGACCGATGCGGATATGGAAAGTACAGGCCTTCCATCGAACGACCGGGGATGAGCTCCTGCAGCCGACGCTCTACCTCAGTCACCCCTGCCTCGACCGGACCCGCAGCAACAAATGCGGGCGCCTGACCAGCCGCGAAGTCCTGCAGACGATACACATGCGCGTGTGCGTCGAAGACTCGATCTGGCACGAAACTGTCCAGCTCCCGTCGAAACAGTTCTCGGTCCCACTCGGTTACTTCCCAGTCATTCTCTGTTGGCACTTCAACGTTCCTCCGCTGTCACGCGTACCCGCGCCCAGTGAATACTCAGACAGCCAGGCACTCCCGCGTACCAGGCCATCAGCAGCCGCTCAGAATCGAGCTGACAAATTGCTGGGTGTCCAAAACTCCAGCGGACCATATCCTCCCAGTATCCGCTGAAGTCGATTACCGACTGACCCTGACTCAGCCGCGCCTGCTCATTGTGCAGGTAGACTTCGAAACGCTCCGCTGCCGACCAGTCCCTGCCGTCGTTCCGGGAACACCAGAGTGACAGAGTGCACGGACCGGCTCGGTCCACCACGAAAGTCAGCAGTCCGCCGTCCGGAAGCCACAGTGGTGCTGCAATCTGCCCGCGAATTCCCGTGTCGGTAATACCCGTGGCAGACTGCACCCTGCCGGACGTATCAATGCGACCCTGCAACTGATGAACCGACAGGTCACACTGCTGCGCGAGATCGTGCGTCCAGAACAATGCTGTAAACTCGCCCGAATGTTTCCCGGCACACAGTCGCTGATCCCAGTAATAAACGGTATTTGCTGGATGCTGAGCCACGCACGATGGTTCCCCGAAACTGCGGCCCCCGTCGCTTGATATCAGCACCCACGCGGCATGATGAGACGGCTGCGGATCATCAAACTCACGAAAGCTCTCAAACGCAAATGCTATCCGGCCATCGCCGAGGTCCAATGGCGATCCAGTCATCGCACAGCCACGCAGCCCGTGCATATCCAGCTCCCGCCAGCCACTCCACGTTCGTCCTCCATCCACGGATTCCGCCAGCAACTGCCGCGAATGCAGAATGCCCTGAGTCTGTGGATCGAACAATGGCCGCTCAGGGTCGCTGCGATCAAACCACGTGGCAAATAACAGCAGCCGATCCGACGCAACCTCGATCAATTCGCCCGCCGCAAGCGATCCTGGGAGGCCATCCAGCGTCGTCTGCCACGCATGCTTTTCAAAAACCCAGGTGCGACCGCCATCCTGAGAACGACAAATGCCAATCCGACTGTCCACCGAATGCTTGTTGGATCCCAGCTGAAAGCTGCACAGCAGTTCTCCACATCGCAGCCGACGCAGCGATGTAAAGCAGGCAGTTCGAGCTGAGGTGGACTGCCCGGCACTATCAAACACCAACCCTCTCTCTTCAATCTCGAACATCACCGCACCATCCTCCGGAAAGCATCCTGCTGAATGGCACATTCGAGATAATCGCCTGCGTGTCCTGATTCTGCAGCCTCCCGAATCAATGCGAACACTTCCTGAGCGGCCTGCACGGTCTGCTCCAGCTCTGGCTCTCCCTGCGCTGCATTCAGATAAAACGACGCGTATCCGTGACAGCCGCGTTTTGCCATTTCCTGGATATAGAGTGTTGTGAGCTGTCCACGAAGCGTGGCATTTTCAGTGTGGAAGTGCAGATGCGGATGTACGTCTACACCACCGCAGCTGACCGGTGCCGCGGTTTCTGCAGCAGCCGCATTGAGCTGTCGTTTGAGTTCCGCACCGAATCTCCAGAGCTGCTCCGGGACACCCCGACGCTCCACTTCATCCAGCGTCGTCAGTGCCGCTCGCAAACCAATCACATCGCTCCAGTAAGTGCTGGAAATAAACATCCGCGCTGCCGGCTCCATCACTGCCCGATTACCAGCAACCACCGCCATCGGATAGCCGTTGGAAATCGACTTCGCAAAGACGGCCATGTCAGGCGTCACTCCCAGATATCCCTGAGCCCCTCCGAGTCCGTAGCGAAGCCCTGCAGAGACCTCATCGAAGATCAGCACCGCGCCGTGGGAGTGTGCCAGTTGCTTCACGCCCTCCAGATATCCGGCCGGTGGCAAATCCGATCGCAGAGGCTCCATGATCACAGCTGCCACAGGTCCCGGCCCCCGTTCCAGCAGCTCCGACAGACCCTGCAAATCACCCCATGGGAATGGGTGAACTGTTTCCGCCAGCGATCGAGGCACCCCTATCGGCTCGATCCCCGGAAACAGGTGCGCATTCAATACCGCGTCGTCCGCCAGATTGGCGGCAAGGTACCAGTCGTGCCAGCCATGATAGCCACAGAAGAGCACTCGATCACGTCCGGTTGCTCCCCGGGCAATCCGCACTGCAATCGCGCAGGCTTCCCCGCCGCTCTTCGCATACCTCACCATCTCAGCACAGGGAATCAGCTCACAAAGCCGCTCTGCCAGCTCCACTTCCAATTCGTGATTTACCGAGTACATCGTGCCCAGCGACAGCTGACGACACACGGCATCGTCAACCACGGGGTCTGCATATCCCAGCAGGATCGCACCAATCCCGCTGATCCAGTCGATGTACTCGAAGCCGTCCACATCTGTAAACCGCGCCCCCGCAGCCCGGGCGGCGTAAATCGGTGACACGCCAAACGCAGTCCTCGTCGGACGACGACTGATGAGCTGCGTGGCCCCGGGAATCAATCGCTCCGCACGGCGGTATAAAGCCATCGACTTCGGGACTCGACAGCCGGCGGCAGCACTCACGGAGTTTTCCATTTGATGCATTCCTTAGTTTTCCCGGGCCCGCAAACACTCACCACGCCGTCCAGCCCCCGTCCACCAGCAAATTCTGACCCGTCACGTAACTCGATGCATCCGACGCAAGGAAGACTACAGCCCCTTTGAGCTCCTCCGGACGCCCCATGCGGCCCAGTGGCGAACGCTGCCTCAGTCGCTCCACCATTTCCGGCGGTGCCGCAGGACCAGGAAACGGGCCGGGACTCAGGCAGTTTACCCGCACACCATCTGCTGCCCAGTATACCGCGAGGTGCCGTGTGAGCTGAACAACGCCACCCTTCAAAGCATGGTAGGGCGCGGGGCTGGCAATGCAGATGCCTTCATAGGCCTGCGGATAGGATCCCACCACGCCATACATCGATCCCAGCATCACAATACTGGCACCACGGCTGCAGGAAACCGCATGATCCCGCAGAAGTCGTGAAAGAAGAAAATAACCGGTCAGGTTCCCCAGCTGCTGCTGAAACTGTTCACCTGTCACCGTTCGCCAGTCCACCCCCAGCGGCTCATGGGCGTTATTGATGAGCACGTCCAGACGGCCGGCTCGCCCCAGCAGCTCGCTGAAGGCAGCTGTGATTGAAGATTCTTCCTGTTGATCCAGCTCCACTCCGAAATGCTGACCCGCCGCCGCTCCCCCAAGGCTCCCTGCAAACTCCTCAGCCTGCGCCCGCTGACGACTGCTGACCACCACCCTCGCACCAGCTTCCGCCAGTGCCTCAGCGAAGGCGCGGCCCAGATGCCCGCGAGCGCCGGTGACCAGTGCCGTGCGCCCGGTAAGATCAAACAGCTGCGAAATGGTTTTCATGGTGGTCATAACGTCGCTTTTCGCTCTGCGAAAAGAAAAGTGAGAATCGATCGTTTCGCGGAGCGAAACGCAACAATACAGCGACTCAGCCGGAGTTTTTTCGGCCAGTCAGACCCAGCTCCTGATGCTGCTGTCGCGAGGACTGCAAATATCGCTCAAACGCATCCTCGTCCCGCACACTGCTTTGCCCCTGAAAAACCATCCCGAAACTGCGACGATGACGGACCAGCGACCGATTGGCGTCGGCACGATGAATTGTATTTCCGTGATGAATCAACACGTCTCCCGGCTCTGCAGGCACTGGAACCTCCTGCTGATAATCAGCCTCTTCGTAATCGGCGATTCCCTGAGAAAACCCAAGCGTTGAAGTGCGGGAATGTGGCCGAATGCCGCGCAAATGTGATCCGGGAATGTATCTCAGACAGCCGTTCTCTTCATCCACATCATCCAGTGCCAGCCACATTGTGAGCACCTGCGGGGGAGACAGGCAGAAATAGAAGTTGTCCTGGTGCGGCGGAGTTGCGTGCGTGGTAGACGGTGGCTTGTTAAACCACTCCGCACCCTGCGGCGATCGTACCTCCTCGCCCAGCAGCGACTCGGCCGTATGTCTCCACAACGAATGTCCCAGATAACCCGCAAAGAATGCATCCTGCTCGATTCGATGCAATTGTTTGAGCGTTTCCGGGCGGGAACGGTCTTCATAAAACGCATCCCCCGTTGCTGAACCTGGAACCACAACCCGGATGTATCGATCCAGCTGCTCCCGCAGCATCGATAACTGCCCCCCCGAAAGAAAACCACGAATAACCACATATCCCTCGGCAGAAAACTGTTCACGCAACGTTGCAGGATTCAACATGAATACACCTCACTGAGAATCAACAAAAACCACACTCATCACCCTGCCACATCCTTATCATCTGCCCGCTCTCAACCCCTGCCACATCAATGGCGTCAGCACCTCTGCCGGCAGTTGACCAACACTCTCTTCCGCAGCCTTACGCAAATCCAGCGGCAGTGCTCCACGATCAATCGCCTCAGCCGCCTGCTGCACCTGATCTGCTGTTTCAGCACCCACAAGCACACTTGTCACGCCCTCTGCATCCAGCAGATATCGCACCGCCAACTCGTGCAGCGTCATCCCCGAGTCTGCGGCCAGATGTCGCAGTCGCCCGAGCGCCGGCACGACAGCCCGCAGGGCCTCCGGCACACGCTCGTCCGGCAGCAGCATCAGGCCCTGCAGAAATATGCTGCGGACAAACACTGCAATTCTCTTCGCAGCCGCACGCCCCGCCACGCCACTGCGGAGATGCCGCTGATCCAGCAGACTGCCCGGCAACTGCAGCGCGGCGATTCCAGCGAGCTCCACACAATGCAGAGCCCCGTCCGGCTCGTTGCCACAGGACAATCCCCAACACCGCAGCCGGCCCTGGTCGCGAAGCTCTTCCAGTACTCCCGCGTGGAGTGCGTCTTCTTCGCGATGAAAGAGCACCAGCGGGAGCACGTCAAGACCCAGGCGTTGATGTGATCGAGCTACCGATGCCCGCACGGCAGCCTCACCCAGCGTTCGATCCGCCAGCTGTTCCGGAGTGAGCGGCTGGACCTTGGTGACAATCAGCTGCTGTTCAAAGGCAGCCACGCCGATGATCTCCGGCAGCAACTCTCCCAGCAGAGCTTCACTGTCCCCGTAGGCTGCAGCCGTGTCAAAGCAGTTCACTCCGTGCTCGATCGCCGTCTGCAGAATCCGACGCACAGATTCCCGCGATGGCTGGCCAGTGGAATTGGCGATGCCGTAGGGCATCCCCAGCTGCACTGTTCCAAGCATCAGCCGTGAAAGCTGCGAGTTATTCGAGGTCAAAGTCTGCATGGGTGTCAGGTGGATTTACTGAGTTCTTCAGCCATTTGATTGAGCCGATTTTCGAAGGTGAAACCCAGCGGGGCATAACGCTCCTGAATGGCCTCCATCCCCTGCTTCACCTGAATAATGTCAGCCCCGTGACAGACAAAGCGGGCTCCCAGATCAAGCAACCTGCGGGTGTGATCCGGATTGCCGCTGACTGTACCCCACCACTTGCCGGCCCGCTTCGCTGCCGCTGCCGTCCTCGAATAGGCTTCCTGAATCAGCGGATGATCAAACTGATATGGAATCCCGGCAATCACGCTTAAATCCCCCGGCCCGACCATCAGCACGTCCACACCATCGACTGCAGCAATCTCGTCGGCCGCATCGAGTGCTTCGGGGGATTCCAGCTGGACAATCAGCAGCGTGTGCTCGTTGGCCGCCTGCAGATACGCAGGCATCGGCATCGAACAATACGGATTGTCGCCGTTGGCCCCATCCACGCCACGTCGCCCCTGCGGGGCAAACCTGGCCCAGCGAACAACTTCCCTCGCCTCGTCGGCAGATTCACAGCGCGGATACATGATGCCCTGAGCACCCGCTTCGAGAATCCGACCCATCCGCATGTACTCCCATCGCGCCGGACGAGCAATGATGTCGGACACTCCGACGCGCGCCGCACGCATCAGTCCGGCAGCCGTCTCCAGACTGGTCGCATGATGCTCAAGATCCAGCCAGATGCCGTCAAACCCCAACAGACTTACCAGCTCGTACACGCTGGCATCGGTGAAGTGACAACACGTAATCAACGCCGGCTCACCACGACGAAGCTTGCTTTTGACGCGACTGAATCGCATGAGGTATCCTGGTCAAAGGGAGAGAAGGACGAAAGTCGAATGCATGGGAGCCCCCCGGGTGGGCGACCAATGGCAGTCACTTGCGCCGTCGAGGGCTGGTAGAGTCGTCTTTCGCTCCGCGAAAGAACGGTAAGGGAAATCCTTTCGCAAAGCGAAAGTCGACAAAGTTACTGCCATTGGGTGGGAGCCCCGCGGGCAAAGAGTTCTGTTGACGGGCCGGGAGGGCAGGAGGTTGCATTGAGTGCGGGAGGTGGCAAGTGAGAACTTCATGGGAAACGCAGCGACGATTGCCACCACGCCCTCTTCATCACTCAAATTTCATCGAATACAAATCTGCCTCCTGCAGCTGAAACCTGAGTCTTACGGGCTGTCCGTCGGCGATTGCGGGAGTTTTTCCGGACTTCCAGGTGACGACTTTTTTGATGGCGTCGCCTTGAAGTTTTTCACAGTCTGCAAGGCTTAGTCCTGGCAGAGGCAGGCCATCGGCCGACTGCACTTCCACACGTATACTTCCCGCTGCTTCCGTGCGGAAGTTGAGCTGCAGTGACTGGCCGGAAAACCGGAGGAGCTTTGTCAGGACGTCCCCAGGCTGCGACTTGGCCTGCAGCGACACAAACCCGTCGGTGCGAAATACAAATCGCCGTACGCGGCTGCCTGGACCCGCGTAATAAGCTTCCGTGGCGTAGACGGACAAAAGTCCCGGTTCCGTTGGCAGCTGCAGGAGTCCTGAGGTCATGTAGTTGCTGCGGTTCCCATCACGATCCTGCGGCGCATCGATGGGGATGAGCGGTTCAGGCCAGCGGTGGAAATGAACGCCATCGCGGCTGGTCATCAGAACAGGTTCGACCTGCTGATTCTTCGGCTGGAAGCGTGTGGGGAATCCGAGGTAAAGATGTGGAGCTCGAACGTAGGGCATGACAGCGTTGGTGTAGAGATGTTCGGGCGGGGCTTTGTCATAGGCGAGGTCTGCTTCATCCTTCCACGTCAGAAAATCATCTGAAGAAGCCGTGCGAATGGCACGAACACCACTGCCAGCCTCGAAATATCTCCAGTAAGCGCGGTAGCGCCGTGTAACGGAATCCCAGAATGCCAGATTCTGCGAATCGAAGGCACCGTTGGTAATCACGGGAGTGTCGCGGATCAGAGACCAGCGAACACCATCGGGCGACTGCCAGGCCAGCAGTCCCTTGCCGTCGCCGGCGAGCGCCTTGTAGCGAGCCTCGGGTGGGCAGTCGGGGCGGGTATCGCGGAATGGAGTGAAGTTATGGGTACCGGAACCGGTGAGGACAATATTGTTGGCTTTGGAGCCATTGAATTCGTGCAGCCCCAGCTCGGGCTTCACCCATGTGATGCCGTCGCGGCTTTCGGCATAGCAGGCAAATTCCGGGTGTGTGGATCGTTTGGCCTGTTCGTCCCAGTGAGCGCCGCGGTAATACATGCGGAAGATGTCGCCGTCTGCAAAGAGGGTGTAGTAGGCCGAGATATTACCTTCCCACGGCTGATCACAGACGATCGCCAGATCACGAGCTTCCGGGCGGTGCATGGCGAATGACGCCCCGCTTCGTTGTTCGATCAGAGCACTATCGACGAACAGTTCACGACGCTGACCGATGTCGATGGGATCATCAGCAGCAGCCGACGGCAGGGCGAGGCAGCCGAGCACAGCAGCGGTCAGCAGGCGCAGACAGGGCAGTTTCATGGCGCGTTGCTTTCGGAAGGAGGAGTTGGTGGATGGGGATGAATTGAGGAGGACGTCAGAGCACTCACCAGAGTCCCGGTTGTGATCCCCAGCATGAGTGATACAGGCATGATCAGGGTGAAGCTGAGCCGCATTTTTTCGGGGACTCCCAGTTCAGGGCCGTAGGCGACGAACACAGCGGCGAAGATTGCTGCGGCCAGTCCGCACCAGGCTCCTGTGGCATTGGCGAACCGCACGAAGAGTGCGAGGAAGAAGAGAACGAAGAGCGGTGCGGTGAGGAGATTGATGATCTTGAAGCAGCGTTCAAGGAGATTGCCGACGAACAGCAGATTGAGCATGCTGAGCAGCACTGCGGCGAGGGCTACGAGAGTGGTGAGCAGTTGCAGGCGGCTGATGGCGTCCGTGGCGGAGTCACCGGGGCGGAGGGATCGGCCGAGCTGGGGGAAGTCACGGTCGAGGACGGCAGCGGCGGAATTGAGGCCTGAGGAGAGACTGGAGAGGGCGGCACTGAGAAGCGCGGCGACGAGAAAACCTGCGAGTCCGCCGGGCATTTCCTGCATGATGAACTGCGGAAAGAAGCGATCTCCTGCGGCGTCGAAGGTCTGTCCCTGCGGGATGAGTGTCTGGTGGGCAGAATAAAACCCAAGCAGCGCGACGCCGGTAATGCCAAGCAGCAGTGACACTGAGACGTCGGCAAGCTGGGACACCAGCAGAGTGCGGCGGGCTGCAGCAGCATTTCGAGTTGAGAGGAATCGCTGGATGGACATCTGGTCGGAGCCATTTGTGCAGACGTACCACAGCGTGGTAGACAACAACAGAATTCCGAAGGAGACTCGTTTCGAGAGATCAAAACCCCAGCCTGGAGCCTGCCAGTGAGCGGGCCAGGTGTCCGGCCACCATGCCGCCACACCACCCATGCGATATGTGATGACAGCAAGCGTCAGCAGGGCACCGCCGAGCATTGTGACGGACTGGATGGCATCCGTGATCACTACACCGCGAATCCCGCCGAGCGAGGCATAGATGCCGGCGGTTAGTCCAAGGATTGTACAGAGAGCGGCGGTCCAGAGTGAGGTGTCGTTGTCGCCGGTGTCGAGTCTGAAAAGCGGCAGAAGCACGACGCGACTGGTTGCGAAGAGGATTGTGGCCAGCCAGCCGCAGCGCAGGAGCAGAAAGACCAGAGCACCTGCTGAACGAATGCCGCTGCCAAGTCGTGTCTGCAGCAGTTCGTAAGCGGACTGCACCGGCTGATTCATGATGCGGGGAATCAGACAGTAACCTACGATCAGGTAGATGAGCGGGTGTGCGAGCGACTGAGTGGCCATCATGGGACCGTGAGCGATCATTTCGCCGGGATTGGCAAGGTAGGACAGAGTGCTGACCAGCGTGGCGAAGAGACTGAGCCCGACAGCAACCGGGGACATGCGGCGGCCACCGAGCACGTAGTCGTCAGCCGTGCGATTGCGATGAGAATAGTACAGACCCACGCCCAGCATCAGCAGGGCGTAGACGGCGAGCACCATCCAGTCGAGCACTGTCATGGCTGGTCTCCGGTGTTTCTGTGGCACAGTCCTGACACATCCAGAGGTGGCTGTTGGACGGCCACCAAAATAAATCCTATTTATTGACATCTGAAGGGGCAACTCTGTAAGCTTTTGAAATTGGAGAAATAAATAAATGGCAGATATTTCAGCCACCCCGCGCACTCGCACACGGTCGCTCCCACAGGCCCAGAAACTGGCTCGCGTTGTCCGTCGCCGTATCCAGCGCCTGCAGCTTCCCGATGGCGCTTTCTTCATGACCGAAGCTCAGCTGGCCACGCGTTACCGCGTTTCCCGCACCGTCGCCCGCGAAGCTGTTTCACAACTCAAAGCCCTCGGACTGCTCGAATCCCGCAAACGCAAGGGACTGCTTGTTCGCCGCCCTGATCCACTCAGCCTGTTCTCCACCAGCCTGCCCTCTCTGGCAACCTCCCCTGATGACTGGCAGGAACTTGCACAGCTTCGCTATGCTCTTGAAGTCGGCGCGATCGAGCTCGCCGTCCGCAATGCCACCTCAGACCAGATCAAACGCCTCGAAGTCATCGAACGACAACTCGAAGCCGCCATCGCCGCGAATGTCAATTCTCCCGAAGCCGCCCGACTCGATATGCAGTTCCACGCCTGGATCCTCCACATGACCGGCTCACGACTCATTGCCGGCATGCAACAGGTGCTCGAACAGTTTTTCCGCATCGCCCCCCGCGCCCCGCAAACGCCCGCATCCGCCCAGCGAATCACATGGGAGCACCGCGAGCTGTTCCTCGCCATCCGCGACCGCGATGTCGAACGCGCACGACTCATGATCCGAATGCAGTTCCAGTCCACGCTGGCCGCAGGTTCGGCCAGTTCCGCCACCCGCAGAAAGGTCAGGTCCCGCACATGCCAGTGAACAACACCCGCTGCTCGTACCCCCAAATCGCCATAGTCACGTTCGCCCTGTCCCTGCTGCTGGTCTCGCTGTGCACCCGGTCGTCAGGCCGTGCGGATGACTGGCCACAGTTTCGCGGTCCTAACTGCTCCGGTAACTCCGTCGGTACCGCAGCCCTCCCACTTAAATTCTCCGCCACTGAAAACGTTCGCTGGACACAGCCTGTCGGAGATGGCATTGGAAGTGCCGTTGCCGCCGCCGGGCGTGTGTTCGTCTCCGGCATGACAGCACCCCGGCAGGTGACTCTGGCCGCATTCGATGCCCTCTCCGGAAAACCGCTCTGGAAACGGCAGTGGAACACCGGATCGCTCCCGGAAGTTCACCAGACCAACAGCCACGCCAGCTCTACCCCGGCTGCAGACGAACACCGTGTCCATTTCTACTTCAGCACGCTCGGATTGCTGACGCTGGATGCCGCCACCGGTGCCGATCTCTGGAAACAGGAACTGCCGGTCCCGTTCTTCGTCTTCAAGTGGGGGGCCGGCATGTCACCGGTGCTCTGCGAAAACCTTGTTCTCTTCTGTCAGGATGATGATCTCAACCCGGCCCTCTATGCCTTTGACCGCGTCACGGGACAGCTCCGCTGGAAAGATGATCGCAGCGACATGGCCGTCAACTACTCACATCCCATCGTCAATGTTGTCGATGGCCGCAGCGAAATTGTCGTCGCCGGCACCGGACGGCTCATCGGCTATGATCCACAGACCGGGCACCGCCGCTGGCACGCCCGCACGCTCCTGCGCAACATCAAGACCACTCCCGTCTGTCGCGACGGTGTAATCTATCTGTCCGTACAAAGCGGTGGAATCGCCAACCAATGGCTGGTTGCCGTCGATCAGGCCGAAACCGGCAACCGCGATGGTCGCATCGACCGCACGGAAACTCAGGCCTGCCTCGGTACCACACCAGTCCCCGAAGCTTTCTTTAAACGCACCTTCGGTCGTGGGGACAAAAATGGCGATGGATTTCTCGAAGGCCGGGAGCTCGATCTGGCCTTCCTGCACCCGGACAACTTCGCCGGTGCGGAGTTTACTTCACTGGGAGATGCCGCGGCAGAAGAATTCGTAATGGCCGTTCGCGGCGGCGGAACCGGTGACGTCACCAGTTCTCACCTGCTCTGGAAACACGCCACTCGCCACACCGACCACATCGTCTCGCCCTTCCTCCTCGAAGACCGCCTGCTGCTCATCAAAAGCGGCGGTATCTGCACCACGCGAAATCTGCAGACAGGCGAACTTGAAGACGGCCCCCGCCGCATTGGCAACGCCGGCACCTATTTCGCCTCCCCCGTTGCTGCTGACGGCAAAATTTTCCTCGCTGCTGAAAATGGAACCGTCACAGTCCTTGAGAACAGCCGCCAGTTCCCCCAGCTGGCGGACAACGACACAGGCGACAGCATCATCGCCACTCCCTCCATCCACCGCGGCACTCTCCTGCTCCGCACCCGCACCCAGCTGCTGTGCGTCGCAGCACCAGCAGCCCAATGACGCTGCCAGAAACTCGCGATGGCGTGCAACCGATGGGTCCGCACCAGTAAAAAGACTGGCAATTCGCGTCAAGGTGCATGGCACCTACAGCCCCAGGGTGCATGGCACCTTGACGCGGCACCTTGATGCGGAAAATTTCTGGACGTGAAGGTGCTATGCCGGCTGGTTTGCGTGGAAGTCCCACTCCCTGACGGTCGCGGCTCGGCTGGGGTGTCAGTTGGTGGCCGTTCGACGGCGGAGTCGGCGGATTGTCTGGGTGGCGAAGATGACGCCGAAGAGGGCGCCGAAGAGGTGCCCTTCCCAAAATACGTGAGTGCCGGCGGTGGGAAGGAGTCCCCAGAAGAGGGGGGCGTAGAGCACGGTAACGAGCACGGCGGCGGCGATGGGTATGGGACGGCGTTCGTGAATACCTGCGGTGATCAGATAGGCTGCGATTGAGAAAAGGACTGGTCCTGCTCCGAGGTGCCGATCGGGGCGACCGAGTCCCCAGATCAGCGCTCCCGCACCGCTTTGCAGGCAGAGCAGAATCCGCCACGGATTTGGTCGGGTCGTCTGCAGGATCAGGAGCAGCACGGTGAGCGGCACGGTATTTCCGAACAGGTCGCTGAGATCCCGATGCAGAAAAGGCATCGTAACAAGTCCGGCAAGTCCGCTGAAGGTGCGCGGAACCAGACCCCACTGGTGGAGGTCAAGCACGAGTGAAAGGAGGAACACGAGCCAGATCAGGCCGACCAGTGCGAGGACTTTGAGGAGCTGATCAAGGAGTTTGCGAACGGGTCCGGTCATGGCGGGATCCGGGGCAGGGCTTCAGAGCGAATCGAGGAGTTCGAGGAGCAGGTTGATTTGATCTTCGCTGAGTGGGGTGTCTGAACCATGGTGTCCGGACTCGAGCACCTCGCGGAGCTGGGTGGCGCGGCCGTCATGAAACCACGGACCTCGCTGACTGACTCCTCGGAGCGAAGGCGGATTGAACTCGGTCACACCTTCTTCGTCGTGAATCCCCACGTCCACAATTGAGGCACTGGTGAGCGATGAGCCGGAGTGGCAGCTTTGACAGTTGGCTGTCTGAAAAAGGCTGCGAGCGTGACTGAGGCGAGCGGGATCAGGGACAGTGTCGCGAGCAAACTGGAGCGACGGTGGTGGAGTGGTGGATCGGAGGAACGCCGACAGAGGCTCAATCGGAAGCTGGTCTGTTGGCAGCTGTGACTGCATGGAAATAATGAGTGAAGTTTTGATCTGGTCTTCGAGGTGTGTTTTGCTGCCGTTCCACGCCCACGGTGCGGTGTAGCCGGTTCCAAGGAGCGAAAGCACTTTTTTGGGAGCTCCGCGATCTTCGTCGCCGAAGGTATCTGCAAGAAGTCCGTTGGTGTGGCCATCGGTGTGGCAGGAGTGGCAGCTGAACCAGCCGTCGAGTGAGAGTGAGGCGTCATAGAACAGGTGTTCGCCGGATTCTTCGGGAGTGGGCTGGCGGAGCGTTCCGAGTGGGATGGTGGCAACAACGGCTGGGGCTGCAGCGGTGAGGTCAAGGACTGTCAGGGAGTCGTCAAAGCGATTGGCAATGAAAGCCCGTGATTGATCGGAATTCAGGCAGAGCGATTCCGGGCGACGACCGGTTGGCAGGCGTTCAAAGGGGAGATGGCTGGCGGCGCGAAAGGCGACCTGGTTGGTGCCGGAAATGAGCAGCAGAGTGGTGTCGTCGGCTGTGACCAGCATGGCACCCGGATCGCCGGAACCGACGGAGGGTGTGCCCAGCGGGTAGCGCTGAGGTGAGCTGTAGGACGACCCGTCGTACTCGGGTTCATCGTAGGCATCGAGGCTGCCGTAGCTGCTGTTTGTGGCGCGCGGAGTGGCGGGCTGCGTGACAGGCGGAGTGGAGGCGGGAACGGGGCGAAGGAGTGATTGGAGTGGGAGCGAATGGAGTCCGTTCTGCATCAGTACGCCCCAGAAGATTCGTTCGTAGGTGGTGAAGGTGCGGCTGTCGAGTGTCTGGCAGGTGACGAGCAGTGCGTGAGTTTGCGGGTTGATGGCGAGGCCGCGAATATTATGTCCGTGCAGAGACTGGTGGCGAATAATCTGCCCGCTGTCGCTGTTCACGACGCAGAGCTCACCACCGAAGTTATCAGCCACGATCAGGTGATCTGAATCAGGATGAAGCACCCGACGCGGAGCGAATGGGAGCGGTATTCTGTGGGTTTCGTGGAGTCTGCCGGCATCATCGAGCAGGAGCAGAGTGAGCATTCGCGACCAGAGTGAGGTGACCGCGATGGAGTGTCCGTCGGCAGAGACTGTCAGATCTACCGGGTAGCGGGGAACAGGGGCGGATGCCACGTGTTCCAGGGAGCACAGTCCGTTGGCATCGCGGTGCGTTTTGAAGATCTGCAGTGAATGGCGGGAATGATCCGTCAGGAGCAGGTACTGACCGTTGGAATCAACAGCAGAAGGGGCGCCACCAACGTGAAATTCGCCGACCGGTTGCAGGGACTGGCTGTCGATGATTGAGAGCGTTCCGGTTCGGGAGTTGGCGGTGACAATGAGTTGCTGATGGGAGGTGATGTCGAGGGGTACTCGGAGGGCCGGGACGGCGGGGTCAACGGCTGCGGGAGTATTGGATACCGGATCCGTATTGGGGGGCGACGCGGTGGCGGTGATTGCAGAGAGGGCCGCGAGGAGGATGGTGGCGACCGAATGCAGCGAGCGGAGTCGCGGGAGCATCGGAGTCTCCGGTGGGTGGCGGTTTGAGGGTGAGTTGAGGGTGAGTTGAGGGTGGGCGTGGGCAGCGGGGAAGTTGTTTTGGAATTGATCGGATATCCTAACCGAAACGGCGAGGAAAGGGCGAGAAAAATCCGGAGCAATTTGAGTTCAGTGAGCTGGCGGGGATTGGGTAAGCCCTAAGAGTTGAGCGAGGGTTTGGGCAATTTGTCCGAGTGCTTCGTCGGATGGGAGAGCAATTTTGAGCATTCGTCGGCCATTTTCGTCGGTTTCGGCGGCGTTCGTGAGCTGTTGCTGGATGAGGCTGACGACTTCGGGGGCTGGGGGTGTGGCGGAGGCGTTGGCGGGGAGCATTTGGGACAGGAAGCCGAAAGCAGCGGACAGTAGCTGTCCGCCCGCGGCCGCCATTTGTTCCCGCTTCCGGGCAAGCATTGCCGTTTCGGCCTCGCGTTCTCGTTTCAGGCTTTCGTCGGTGCGGGCTTCGGGGACGGCGCCGAGGAGTACTTCGAGTCGGGACTTGAGTTCTTCCATGCTGCTGGTCCCGAGCATGACTTCGGTGACTTCAGAATCGCTGTCGAGCGCCGCCATGGCCAGTTCCTTTTTCTGGCTGATGGTGGTGAGCATTTGTTCTTCGAGCGTTCCCTGAGTGACGAGGATGTAGACGTTGACGGGGCGTTTCTGCCCCATGCGATGCGCTCGGGCGATTCGCTGTTCGAGGACAGCCGGGTTCCATGGGAGATCGACATTGACGACGGTATCGGCTGCCTGAAGGTTGAGTCCGGTGCTTCCGGCGTTGGTGGAAAGAAACACGCGGCAGTTGGGATTTGTCTGAAACTCATGTACGAGCTGCTGTCGTTTTCCCTGGGGCACGCTGCCTTCAAGTCGGACGTAGTGGACGCCGCGTTTATCAAGGAGTGGTTGAATCAGATCGAGCATCGAGGTCCATTCGCTGAAGAGCACCGCCTTGTGGTCACCGTCCACAAACAGCTGTTCGAACAGTTCATCGATGGCCTGAAGTTTGGACGAGTAGCCGGGGGGATTTTTATCGACGAGTGCGGTGCTGTCGGCGGCCATGCGGCACATGAGGAGTGCCTGTCGCAGTCGCAGCAGATCCATTTCGGTGAGATATTTTTTTCGGACGATGGAGACGACAACGCGGAGGTGTGCAGCGTGAAGGGTTGCCTGTTCCTCTGTCGCTGCGACATGCAGAATTTCTGTGTTGCGGGGAGGGAGCTGTTTCATGACGAGTTCTTTGGTGCGGCGGAGCAGAACCGGCCGCAGTCGTTCACGAAGTTCATCGAGGTGCTGATAGCCGAGCACTGCACCTTTTTCATCCTGAATTCGGTAGCGGTTGAAGAATCGAAACGCTGGTCCCAGCTGACGTCCATCGACGAACTGCATCACGGAGAACAGTTCATCCAGCCGGTTCTCCATGGGAGTTCCGGAGAGAACGAGGGCAAAGCGTGAACGCAGGCTTTTTACGATTCGCGTTGTTTGTGCTTCCCAGTTGCGAATGCGCTGGCCTTCATCGAGGATGATCAGGTCCCAGCGGTGCTGTTCGATGGAGAGGACATCCCGGAGCACCTGTTCATAGTTGCAGATGGTGAAGAAGGCGGGGTTGGCATATTGATCCGGCCGATCTTTTGCACCACCAGCGACGAGGTTGGCGGTGCGGGAAGAGAATCTGGCAATTTCACTGAGCCACTGGGACTTGAGCGAGGTGGGGCAGACCACGAGTACTCGGCTGATGCCGGCTTCGCGGGCGAGCAGCTCAGCTGTGCCAACTCCCTGAATAGTTTTGCCGAGCCCCATGTCATCGGCGAGAATGGCGCGTCCGGCGCCGGCTGCGAAAGCGACACCATCCAGTTGATATGGCAGCAGTTCGGTGCTGAGCAGCGAGGTTCGCAGGGGGTGTGCGGCGGGGTCCCTGCGAATTTCGGCGACGAGCGTTTGGATGCGTTGCTGATGAAGCTGTTGCTGAATGAATTCTTCAGCATCCGGGTAGACGATGACGGGTTGTCCGAGTCTTTCAAGTCGATCGATGCGACGGATAAGGTCGCTGACATTGGTGATGTCGGTGTTGCGGAGCGGCCCGATAATTTTTTCCACGGGTTCGCTGGTGCGATCGGGTGCACCCAGACGCAGGGCCAGTTCGACTCCGTAACGCAGATGCACGTTGGTGTCTTTTTGTCGGCGTTTTTTGTTGAGTGCATCGGCACCGAGACGGCGCCGGACTTTAATCAGTACATGCAGGATGTGCTTGCAGGTTCCGAGGGTATTTTCGCGGTAGTCGGGGCAGGTGCAGTAGGATTCACCGCGTTCGGTGCCACGGAGGGCGACACGGTAGGATCGACCGCTGAGCCGACTGGTGACGAGGTAGTCGCACCAGGCATTTGAGGGATCACCATCGAGGACGCGGACTTCCATCTTTTCCTCGCGGGCACGCTGTTCGCGATCGCGGAGAGCAGTGGCTGTGAGTTCCTCTTCGTTCAGCGGTTTAACGGGTTCGCGTTCGGGCGGAAGTGCAGCGAGCCCGAGGGCGATGCGGTTTTCGAGGAGGACGGAGAGTGCTGTTCCCATGTGCTCGCAAAGCGAATCGCACTCAGAACAGAGCAGCTGAAGGCGATCGCGTCGAGCGTCATTGAGTTGCACGGTGACGACGATATTTTCCCTGGGCAAAATGAGTCGGAAGTGGTCACGGGTGAGCTGTGTTTGCTCCTGAATATTGTCCAGTTGCAGCTTTCCGCCGGCGAACAGTCGCTGCCGGCCCTCGTCGCGTCCCCCGAGGAGGTCGCAGGCCTGAAGAAAAGTCAGCCGTGAAAGGCGGTCGTACAGGGTGAGTTCGTTGAGCTTACGGACTGTGACGGCCATACCGGAGGACTCCGCGGAAGTCGGTCGGGGATGAAATTAACGGGGTTCAGGGGCGGGAGTGTAATGATTTGTGAAGTGGAATCCGAGCAACCGCGGGTGCTCCGGCTGCTCGAAAGCGGAAGACCGCCGGTTTTTTCGGGGTGTCGGCTGGAAGCAGACGGACAAGGGGGGTAAGGTGTGAGAGATCTTTTTTTTTCCTGCCGACGTTCAGCAGAGAGTTCTGCAGCATGCGTTTTTTTCTCGTCAGCGATGATGAAACAGCCGGCTCGGTGATACGGTCCGTGATTCTGGACCGCGGGCTTGAATTTCCCGGCGGCAATCAGTGCCGCATCGTGGGCGTCCCCGGGCTTCTGCGGACGCTCGCTCAGCCATCTGCTCCCGCAGACGCTCAGACGACCGTTATTCTGGTGATGCCTGAGAACGCCGACGCGGGAATCGAGGCTGCGGCGACGATTTGCGGGGTGGCCGGTTGTCGGCTGTTGCTCGTCGGCAGCATTGCAGACAGCCGGGTCGTTCTGCGAGCTATGCGACTGGGGGCCGCTGAATACCTCGATCTGGCTGAACTCGCCAGCGAACTGAACAATGCTCTGGACCGAATCGACCAGCGACGAACAAAGGCTTTCACGATCGGAGTCGTTTCCGCCAGTGGCGGTGCCGGCTGCAGCGTAGTGGCGGCCAACCTCGGCTGTGAACTTGCCAAAAAGCCCGGATCCTGTGCACTGGTGGATCTCAAAGCAGAAGGTGGCGATCAGGCAACTCTGCTGAATCTCAAGTCAGCTCACACCCTTGCCGACCTCAGTCGCAACGTCGATGGACTCGACCCGTCGGTGCTGAAAAACTGTCTTGTGCCGCATCCCAGCGGAGTCCTCCTGCTGTCAGCAGGAGGTGACTTCCCCGGTTTTGCTCCAGTGGATCCGCGCGCCGTTCAGCGATCGCTGTCATTGCTCAGCCGCCAGGTCGATTTTGTTGTGCTGGACCTGGACCGCTGTTTAAATCACCTCACATTCACGACAGCTCAGACCGCAGACGCACTGGTGCTGGTCATGCGACCGGATTTCCCTGCTCTGAGGCGAGCTCGTCTGATGCTGGACTGGATGGTTGACTCCGGTGTTGACCGCTCAAAGTTCCGAATCGTACTGAACCGCACGGGGTGGTCCGGCGAAGTTCCCGCGACACAGGTTACAGAGACGCTGCAGATGAAATTGGCCATCGACATTCCGGACGATCCCAAACCGCTGCTGCGGTCGGTGAATTCCGGAGAATCCATGGTGATGGCTCTTCCGTCGGCAAAGTTTTCGAAGCGAATCGTGCAATTAGCCGAGGAGTTGCGGGGGGCAGCAGCCCGGCGCAGCGGTTGACTGGCAGCGAATTTCCCGGCAGGAAGGCCGTCTTCGTCGCCAGAATCCGCGAATTCCACCTCGGCAGCTCCGGATTTCCACCTGCATTCAATCCGCAGTGTTTTCACCGACGAAATCGACTGGTATGATTTTTCGCCAGACTTCCCACGGTTTTCTTCCCTCGAAAGTCGATGTCAATGGCTCTGAAAACTTATCTCGCAGTGGATCTGGGCGCTGAAAGCGGACGAGTTATGGCCGGCCAATTCGATGGCCGTCGGGTATCACTTCAGGAACTTCATCGTTTCAGCAACGGCCCGGTTCGTCTCGCAGGCACCCTCCGCTGGAATCTCATAGGTTTGTGGACGGAGATTCAGAACGGTCTGCGAAAGGCAGCAACCGAGCACGGTGCGGCGGTCTCATCCGTAGGTGTAGACACCTGGGGCGTCGATTTTGTGCTGATGAATCGCAATGAAGAGCTGCTGGGCCAGCCCTGGAATTACCGCGATTCGCGGACGGAAGGCATGCTTGATCGAGCGTTTGCGCGCGTGTCGCGGGCCGAGATCTTTGCTCAGACCGGTCTGCAATTCATGGAAATCAACTCTCTCTATCAATTGTTGGCCATGTGCTGGCGAGACCCGGAACTGGTTGCTCAGGCGACGCGTTTTCTGATGATTCCCGACTTCTTTCATTGGTGTCTGTGCGGCAGTCGCGTGGTTGAATTCACCAACGCCACCACGACACAGATGCTCAGCGCCTCCTCACGCAACTGGGCCACAGAGATGCTGCGGAAGCTGGATATTCCCGTATCCATGTTTCCCGAGCTGGTCACACCGGGGACGCCGCTCGGAACGCTGCGGCGGGACGTGGCTGAGACCACGGGGCTCAGCGGTGTCCAGGTGATTGCCCCCGCGACTCACGACACCGGTTCGGCCGTAGCCGCGGTTCCCACAACGCTCACTGGAAACCCCGAATGGGCCTACCTCAGCAGCGGTACCTGGTCGCTCCTCGGTGTTGAAGTTGCCGACGCAGTGCTCACTGAACAGGCTCTCAAATACAACATCACCAACGAAGGCGGCATCGGCGGCACCTATCGACTGCTCAAAAATATCATGGGCCTGTGGCTGGTGCAGCAGTGTCGTGCGGCGTTCGAGCAGCGTGGAGTGCAGCTGGACTATGCCGAACTGACACGTCGCGCCGCCGCCGCTCCTGCGTTCCGGTCGCTCGTCAATCCTGACCGACCGGAATTCCTGCGACCAGAGGACATGACGGCGGCGATTGCTGCCGAATGCCGTCGCACGGGTCAGCCGGTGCCCGAAGATGAAGGCCAGTTCATTCGCTGTGCACTGGAAAGCCTCGCTCTCAAGTACCGTATGGTGCTCGAATGGATGCAGCAACTCACAGGTGTCCGCATCAAGGTGCTCCATGTCGTCGGCGGTGGTTCCCGCAACGCACTGCTCAACCAATTCACCGCAGACGCCTGCGGAATTCCTGTCATGGCAGGTCCCGTGGAAGCCACGGCACTGGGGAATGTGCTGGTGCAGGCCATGGCCGCTGGTGATCTGGGATCGCTGCAGGACATTCGCGAGGTTGTGCGGCAGTCTGAAACCATCACCGAGTTTGCTCCTGCCCGCAACAGTGGCTGGGAGGAGGCGTGGTACAGATTCCAGCAGCTGCAGTAACGGCAAAGTCTTTTTCATACTCATCGCTATCGTAACCGTACGCACCCTCCAGGAAGACCCTTCAGTATGGGCCTGTTTGATCGCCTGAAACGTGGTCTGGAAAAGACCAAACAAATCCTGCGAACCGATATTCGCGACCTGTTTCGTTCCGGAGAGATTCTCGACGAGAAGCTGCTGGGGGACTTTGAGTCGCGGCTGATTCGCACCGATATGGGAGTTGCCGCAGCCAGCCGCATCATCTCCAGACTCCGCCAGGATCACGGAGGTCGTACGGTGGATGTGGAGGCGATCTGGAAAACCGTTCGCGAAGAGCTCACCGCTCTTCTCCGCGGGCAGAATGACGTTCGCTGGGACCTGACGAATCCGCTCTCGCCGCTGGCCCGAGCCACTGCCGGTCCGACTGTTGTTCTGGTGGCGGGTGTGAATGGTGTGGGCAAGACCACATCGATCGCGAAAATCACCAATCTGCTGCAGAAGCACGGCCGTCGTGTCGTGCTGGCAGCAGGAGACACGTTCCGAGCAGCCGCGGTGGAGCAGCTGTCCATGTGGGCTCAGAGGCTGGGTTGCACGATTGTTCGCAAAGAGAGCAATTCAGATCCGGCGGCCGTCGCCTTTGAAGGTGCTCAAAAGGCCGTGGAAATCTCGGCTGACTACCTGATTGTGGACACGGCCGGCCGCCTGCAGACTCAGAAAAACCTGATGGATGAGCTCACCAAGATCCGCAGGGTGATTCAGAAAGTGATCCCTGAAGCCCCCCACGAAAGTTTGCTCGTACTGGACGCCACCACTGGGCAGAACGGACTCAGCCAGGCGAAGAGCTTCTCCACGGCCGTGCAGTGCACCGGACTGGTGCTCGCAAAGCTCGACGGCACCGCAAAAGGTGGCATTGCCGTCGCCATCCGGCAAGAGTTGGGGATCCCGGTGAAATACATCGGCGTGGGCGAACAGGTGGACGACCTTGAGCTGTTTGATCCGGAAGGCTTTGTCGAGGCGCTGTTCAGCCGCTGACGGAACCGATTCCGGGGCTTGCCACGCTTTCACACTGCGGGAAGAAGTCGGAGCGAGATTCGATTTCGATCGGATTGATTGATGCGACGTGGACTGCCCGCTATGCGGGTGTGCTGAGCGGTCGTCTGCAGAAGCTTTTTGTTCACCCGAACGGCCACTGCAGAAGCCCGGGGTCCAGCAGTGTGATCGACTTTTTACCAAACAAAGAGTACGGGCCGACTTGTCGCGTTATCGTGCACCCCGTTATCCATCAACGCAGAGCCCTCGACTGTTTTGCAAGGACGTGCATACGAATGCGATTGGAGAGACTAAAAGCCAGTTGAAAGAAAGAGAGCGAAGGATCCGGACAGGAAAAAATGCCCTTCGCTCCACCTTTTCGGGGCGACAACAGAAAACACGCCGAGTCGTAAAGTCTTTCCCGAAGCAACCGTGTGAGCAGAATCTGGTATCTCGCAGAGCAGGACGCATTGACGAATTCAGGAAAAACGGGAAAGTGGGGAGTGCTGACAGCGACGGGTGATGTGGATTTCTCACAGTCTTCCAGCATCATCATGTACCCCAGCCACGGTCGTTCGGAGGTACGGAAGATTTGCTGATTTTCGTCTCACGGGCTGCAAAGTGTGCTGGAGTTTGGCGATTACACCTCACTTACTCGCGCGAGATCATTTCATCGAGGTTCAGCAGCAGATTGGCGGTCATGGTCATGGCTGCCAGTTCGGGGGATGGGAGTTGTGGGCGGGGCGTGGTGCCGACGGCGAGCAGTTTATCCGCTTCTGCGGGATTACTGCGGTAATGTTCAAGATGCTGATCGTGAATTCGTTGAACGACGACCAGTTCCTGTTCGGTTGGGGTGCGGGCCGTGCAAAGTTGGAAGCCGAGCGTGAGTTGTGAGGCGGAATCGGAGCCGGCAGAGAGCATGCGGGCAGCCAGAGATCTTGCGGCTTCGACGTACTGTTCATCGTTCATCAGCACGAGTGCCTGCAGGGGTGTGTTGGTGCGGGCGCGGCGGGCGACGCAGGTTTCGCGGGAGGGTGCGTCAAAAGCCATCAGTGACGGTGGCGGTGCGGTGCGTTTCCAGAACGTGTAGAGGCTGCGGCGGAAAAGTGCGTCACCCGAGTCCCGTTTGTAGTATTGGGTGGTGCTGCCGACGAAGGCCACTGCCTCCCAGATGCCTTCGGGTTGATAGGGCCGCACGCTGCGACCACCGATTTGTTCGCGGAGCAGACCGCTCACGGCCAGTGCGTTGTCGCGGACGACCTCAGCATCAAGTCGATACCGTGGGCCACGAGCCAGCAGTTCATTTGCAGGGTCGGTCTGGAGCTGTTCTGGAGACACGTGCGAGGACTGGCGGTAAGCAGCGGACATCAGTACTTGTTTCATAAACCGCTTGACATCCCAGCCGGACGAGACGAAGTCAACGGCGAGCCAGTCGAGCAGTTCCGGATGGGTTGGCCACTGGCCCTGCGACCCGAAGTCTTCGGCTGTTTTAACGATGCCGGTTCCGAACACCTGCTGCCAGAAACGATTGACGGTGACCCGGGCAGTGAGCGGATGTGCGGGATCAACGAGCCAGCGGGCCAGTCCGAGTCGATTGCGGGGGGCATCGGCCGGAAGTGGTGGGAAGATGGAGGGCACGCCGGGTTCGACCTTTTCGCCTTTCAGCGTATATTCGCCGCGTCGGAGAACAAACGTTTCGCGGGGAGTGGGCAGGTCCTGCATGATCATCGAAACGGGGATGGAAGCGTCGAGTTCGCCCCGCTGTTTGGTGAGGTCATCGATCTGCTTCTGGATGGGTTCCAGCTGAGCGCGGCTTTTAGCGTAGACGGCTTTAAGGAAGTGGTTGCGGATGAGTTTGTTCTGTTCGGGTGAGCGTTTGTCGAGTTCCACTTTGATGGCATCACGCACGGGCTGCGGTGTGGGTGAGTTGCTGAGAGCTTTATCGTGGGCTTCCCATGCCGCGAGTGATTCGAAGGTCTGTGAGCCCTGAGGAGTTTTGGTGACGCTGCCAGCGTGGTCCCAGTAGACATGACCACCGAACTGTGTGAAGGCCCAGCCATTCAGCAGGGCTCCGGGCTTCAGACCGACGTGGGCGGCGGGAACTTCGAGCCGCACCCATTTGCCGGCTTCCGGGAGCGGACCCATGTTGCGATGGTTTTCGCCATCCCCCGATCCAAACGGAATCTTGTCAGCTCCCCACCACGCACGGTGCTCCCATGCGCCGTCGTTGAACTGCAGCATGATGGTCTGTGGCAGATTGGCGGGATCCAGCCAGACGTAAGCGAAGAGTTTGTCGCCTTCGCCGATCTTGAGCGGCACGGAGGCGCCGGTAAAGAAGTGCTGGCTGAGTGCCGGTGCCGTTCTGTGTGTTGAGCGGGTGCCGCTATGAACCGGGTGTTCCGGGGCCGACACGAATTCCCAGGGAGTGTCGCCCTGAAGCTGTGCGCCGGCAGGTGCCTCGTCTTCGATCCAGATAAAATCCTGATGTTCCGTTGGAATCGTTTCTGCGGCCGGGCCGGGATCGGTATAGGCAAACTGCTCGGTGGCAGTATCCAGTGATGTGCGGAGGCCGGAGATTTGCTGATCGAGCTCGGCGAGTTTTTGAGTTTGTTCGGTGGAGGGGACGCGAATGGTGGGAGGTGGCGCCAGAGCGTTCCCGTCCATGGCGGCATCGGCAGAGGCGTTGTAGAAGGCGTAGAGCTGATAGAATTCCTTTTGAGTGACCGGATCAAATTTGTGGTCGTGGCAGACGGCACAGCCCAGCGTCATTCCCATAAAGATTGTGGACATGGTTTCTGTGCGGTCCACGGCATAGCGGACAAGCACTTCTTCGTTGATGGAGCCACCTTCGCTGGTGGAGACGTTGCAGCGGTTGAAGCCGGTGGCGACCTGCTGGTCGAGCGTGGCATTCGGGAGCAGATCGCCGGCAAGCTGTTCGACAGTGAAGTCACTGAAAGGTTTATTGGAGTTGAAAGCCTGAATCACCCAGTCGCGGTATTTCCAGAGCGATCGTTCGTTGTCCAGATGCAATCCGTGAGTGTCGCCGTACCGCACGAGGTCCAGCCAGTAGCGGGCCATGTGTTCACCATAACGCGGCGAAGCAAGCAGGCGATCAACGGCTCGTTCCCACGCGTCGGGAGAAGTATCCCTGACGAACGCACTCACTTCCTCGGGGGTTGGCGAAAGCCCGGTGAGATCCAGCGTGGCGCGGCGGATCAGCGTTGTGCGATCGGCTTCCGGAGACGGTTGCAGTCCCGCTTTGAGGCTGTTGGCGATCAGAAAATTATCGATGGGGTTCCGCACTGTGACGTCGGCAGGAACCGACGGGACAGGTGGCAGCTCGGGGCGGAGAAAGGACCAGTGACCACGGTATTCTGCTCCCTGATCGATCCAGCTTTTCAGGACTTCAATCTGCTGGGGCGTGGCCGCCTTTCCGGTCGATGGTGGGGGCATAACGACGTCGGGATCGGTGGACAGAAGTCGTTGAATGAGCGGGCTTGCAGAGGAATTGCCCGGAATAATTGCAGCATTCCCGGATTCCAGCAGCGTCCGGGCTCCCTCAGAGGAATCCAGCCGCAGACCCGCCTGACGTTCATTGACGTCGGGGCCGTGGCACCGGAAGCAAAGGTCTGACAGGACAGGTCTCACCTGTCGATTGAAATCAATGGGGTCAGCAGCAGCAGCGATGATCGCCTGAGCCAACAGGACGGTCAGACCAGTGAACTTGGCGAGGCCGTGAGGACCGAGCATGGCGGGTACCTGTATCCGGATGACTGGTGGGCGGAAGTGGCGGGAAAGACCGCAGCGAAAGCGGACCTTTGGATTGCATCCTGGAGAATCTTCCGGGGAAGTCAAGACCCTGACTATTGGATGGGAAACGTTCATCGTGAATTGCGGAATCTGCGATGGAAAAGCCGGGCACCGGCAGGCGTGCGTGTGCATGTCTTTTCGTACTCTCGTTCCACCTCCGGGATCTGGCACGTAAAGTGCTGCGGCGATATCTGCCGGTAAAATCCCATCGATCAGGTATGATCTGCTAGCGAAACAGGCACGTTAGCTCAAGATTTAAGCAGGTCGGTCAGGAGTTCTTTTGATGTCCGGGTCGGGCATCACCTGGGGAGTTTTGTCGGAAAAGTTTCTGCAACGGTGTACTTTCGGGAGAAAGAGAGCTTCCGATCAGCAGTCACGACCAGGAAGTTTCAGAGCACCGTTGTGGATCGATAACCCATCGGGAGGAGTTTTTAGACAATGGCGAAGAAATCGAAGTTGGAGTACATCTGGCTGGACGGCACCAAGCCCACGCAGGTGCTGCGATCCAAGACCAAGATCGCGAGGGATTTCGGGGGCACTCTGGAAGAGTGTCCAGTATGGTGTTTCGACGGCAGCTCAACCAATCAGGCTCCGGGCGGGTCTTCTGACTGTTTGCTCAAGCCGGTGGCGATCTTCACAGACCCGGGTCGTCAGGACGGGTTCCTGGTGATGTGCGAGGTGCTGAATCCGGACGGTTCGATCCACGATTCCAACGGACGTGCGACGATCGAAGACGACGATGCGGATTTCTGGTTTGGTTTCGAGCAGGAGTACTTCCTGTGGGATCGTGAAACCAATCTGCCGCTGGGTTTCCCAATCGGTGGCTACCCCTCACCCCAGGGCCCGTACTACTGCTCTGTCGGTGCCAAGAACGCGTTTGGCCGGGAGATCATTGAAGAGCATCTGGATCTGTGTCTGGCCGCCGGGCTGAACGTCGAAGGCATCAACGCCGAAGTAGCGACCGGTCAGTGGGAATTTCAGGTGTTCGCGAAGGGTGCGCAGCGTGCTGGCGACGAAGTTTGGGTGGCCCGCTACCTGCTTGAGCGAACCGCTGAAAAGTACAACGTCTGGATCAACTGGCACTGCAAGCCACTTGGTGACACCGATTGGAACGGATCCGGCATGCACGCCAACTTCTCGAACACGGTCCTGCGCACCTGCGGCAGTCGCGAGACCTACGAGAAGATCTGCAACGCGTTCCAGCCACGTATTAAAGAGCATATCGCAGTCTACGGTGCTGACAACCACTTGCGTCTGACCGGCAAGCACGAAACTCAGTCCATCGACAAGTTCAGCTTCGGTGTTTCTGACCGGGGAGCTTCCATCCGCATCCCAGTCGCGACCGTCACCAATGGCTGGAAGGGCTGGCTGGAAGACCGTCGTCCGGCATCCAACGCAGACCCCTACAAGGTTGCTGCTGAAATTATTCGCACCGTGCGCGCCGTAAAGGTCTGAACGCAATCAGGCTCCACCAGATCAACAATCAGGATCCAGTCGCCCCGTTCTTCGCATCAGCCCTGAGTGGTGCGGC
>JBJTOP010000377.1:0-10234 GCA_046074645.1 Planctomycetaceae bacterium
ATGCCGCCATCGGCCAGACCAGCATCGGTGCTCTCGCCTGCCCGAATGACAAATCCGCCTTCGCTCGAAACGGTGGCCTCTCCTACGTCGTCAGTGGCGGCTTCGGTGATACCGGCGTCATCACCAACACCACCAGCCCCCTGACTTCCGTCGCCGACCTCGGTCACCACCCCTACGCCGAGCCCTTCAACTGGGTGACCACGGCGATGACCAGTGACCCCGCTGACGACGTCATCAACCAGAAGGACATTGAGATCACTGAAGAAACGGGCGTCTTCTGGGCCACGGCCGACTACACCGCTCTGGCCAATATCGACGCCAGTGCCAACATCGGCAACATCCCTGACGGTGCAGCCAACACCATCATGTTTGCTGAAAACGTCAACGCCGGTATCACTTCATGGGCCAACCCTGACATGCGTGGCGTGTCCTTCTTCCTTCCCCTCGATCCTGCAGCCGCTGTTGGTGCGTCCTTCGGTGCCGGTCAAAACATGGCCGCCGCTGGACAGCCCTGGCGTCTCAACCAGGCCAAAGTCGGTCCGGAAGGCACCTCACCCTACCCCAACTCCAACCACGCCGGCCTCGTCGTCATGGCCTTCTGCGACGGCACCGTTCGCCCCATCGCAGAAACTATCGACGCCGGTGTCTACACCCGCCTGATCACTCCATCCGGCACCAAACTCCGCAGCTACTCCGCCTTCCTCGAAGAAATCCCGATCTCAGAAAATTCCTTCTGATTCCAGCCCCTGTCACCGCTGATACACAAAGCCCGGTTCGGCAACGAATCGGGCTTTTCTCATTGCACATCACCATCAGCATTGCTTTTCCCCAACGTCCTCCGCCGCTTTCCCCTGAGCCGCCGCACGCTGCTGCTTTTGCCGCTGGATGTACTCAGATCGTTCCCGAGCATACTCCACCGGATCAATGTCCAGCTTCAACTCCCCCTTCTGCAATGCCGCGTCAAACAGCTTGCGAAGAAACGGCACACACCAGCCACACCCCGTACCCGCACCGCCACACTCACTGATCTGACTGGGCACCCTCGGCTGATGTATCCGTATGTAATTGACTACCTTTCGCTGCGAGACATGGAAACAGTAACACAATTCATCGTCAGACATGGTTACCAGCCGGCAGGAGGGAAGGGCAAGAAGGAAGCGGGCAACTGACAACCAAAGACTGAAAACTGAAACCCGCCTCCCCCCCACCAGGTCGCATCGTCAGTTCCCGCTGTCTACACTTCACGAACACTACGTGTTCAGTCGGGCAAACACAAGACAGGGAGAATCTGATGGGCCGAAGTTTGTTGGCAGTGTTACTGCTCGTGGCACACAGCGCGGTTTGGATGAGCACACACGCGGCGGACGACGCGTCCGGTCTGCCACTGGACGTTTCCGGCCGGCCGGGAACCGTAGCCGCAGCGGGTGGCGGTGAACTCCCTGACCAACTGCTTCCGCTGATCCGTCGAGCCACCGGAGAGAACGGCATCGCCGTCATTCTGGCCGCAGCGTCCGAAAATCCCGTCGAAGCCGCAGCAAAAGCGGAAACCTGGCTCCGATCCGCCGGCTGCAAAACCGTGCACTCCGACGCCACAGCGATCGATCAGCCTTCCCGTTCAGCATTCCTTGAACAACTCCGCACTGCCTCCGCCGTCTGGATCTGTGGTGGTCAGCAGTCGCGGCTTGCCCAGGCATGGCACGGCACCGCCATTGAAACTGAGCTGCACGGTGTTCTGGAACGGGGTGGCTTCGTCGGTGGCACTTCTGCCGGCGCAGCAATTCTCTCACGAGTGATGATTGCGTCCGGCCGTGAGCTGCCGGAAATCGGCACTGGCTGGGATATCATTCCCGGAGTAATCGTGGACCAGCATTTCACGGAACGTGAGCGACTTGGAAGGCTGGAAATCGCAGTGCGCCAGAACCCCGCACTCGCAGGACTTGGCGTGGATGAGGGCACGGCGGCTGTTGTCGAGGCACGTCAGTTGAGGGTCGTTGGATCAGGCGCCGTGACTGTCGTGCTGCCAGCCTGCAGCTACCGCAGCGATAATCACTTCCGCATCCCGGCTGGACAATCCGCCGATCTGACTCAGCTGCGCCGAGCCGCCCGACAGCGCATTTCAGAAACCGATCCCGGCAAAACGAATGCCGTTCTGCCCGAAACCCCCGCAGGATCACTCGTGATCGTCGGTGGCGGATCGATGCCCCCTGATGTCGTCAAACGCTTCGTGGATCTTGCGGGTGGCCCGGCCGGGCACGTCATCGTGCTCCCAACCGCAGTGCCCCCGGAACAGACCGACCGCCGAGTTCCAGGTTTTCTCGCTCAGGCCGGACTCCGCAGGGTCACAGTGCTTGACCAGCGGGGAAAACTTGCCGACAGCACCGATTTCTCCGCAGCACTCGCTGATGCAACCGGTATCTGGTTCGGTGGTGGACGACAGTGGCATTTCGTGGACGCCTACGAGGGAACACAGGCCGTAAAGCTCTTCCGCAAGGTGCTCGAACGCGGTGGTGTCATTGGTGGCAGCTCCGCTGGCGCCACCATTCAGGGAGAATTCCTTGTTCGCGGCAGTCCGCTGGGGAACACTGTGATGATGGCCGAGGGCTATGAACGCGGATTTGCATTTCTTCCCGGCACAGCGATTGATCAGCATTTCAGCCAGCGTGGACGGCAGCCGGATCTCCTTCCGGTAATCTCACAGCATTCCAGGCTGCTGGGAATCGGCCTGGACGAGGGCACCGCGATCATTGTGCGAGGCCGAAGGGCAGAAGTGGCCGGACTACACGCCGCGCACTTCGTAAATGCTGCTCGACTTCAGGGCCTCACTCGAGATTCTCTTCCCAAAACAGCAGCCGATGCAGCACCCCTCTATGTCACCGTACCAACTGGTGGAGCGATTGATCTGGGAACACTGGAAACCGAAAAGACCGCCTCAGCTCCGTAAGCAGCTGTTCCTGTCAAAACCCAGACATTTTCAGGAAATGGCCCCACAAATTTCATCCCCGTCAGCACTCGATAACCCACGACCTCTGTCGTAAAATCCTCCCGTCATTACGCAGCCACAGCCCTTTCTTCTGCATTCGGATCACAAACATGCTGCAGTACGATCGTGATACCGTGCCGGCGATCAGTGTCAGCAGACTTTCGCACGCATTTCGCGGTCACCTGGCACTCAACGACGTCACATTCTGCGTCATGCCTCAGACGCTTCATGGTTTTGTCGGCCCCAACGGAGCTGGCAAGACCACAACGCTGAAAGTCATCTGCACACTCCTGCGGCAGGGCAGGGGAGAGGTCGAAGTGTTCGGCAGCAACGTGCGAACCGACCCGGCTGCCGTGCGGCGGCGAATCGGTTACATGCCCGACCATTTCAGCATGTATCGTCAGATGACCGTCACGGAATATCTGGACTTCTTCGCAGCAGCCTATGGACTGCCTCTGCAACGCCGCGATCAGGTCATCTCCGATGTCCTGACCCTCACCGACATGGACGGGCGACGAGACGACCTGATTTCCGGACTTTCCAGAGGCATGCAGCAGCGCGTCTCTCTCGCGCGGGTCCTCGTGCATGACCCCGATCTGCTCCTTCTTGATGAACCCGCCAGCGGACTGGATCCCCGCGCACGAATCGAACTCATGGAAATCCTGCGCGAACTGCGCCGGCTGGGAAAAACAGTGCTCATCAGTTCTCATATTCTCAGCGAACTTTCAGAACTCTGCGACAGCGTGACAATTCTTGACCGAGGTCAGGTGCGGTTCAGTGGTCCCATGAACCTGCTGCTCGACGTTCCCGGCGAACAGCCACTCTGGAATCTGCGGCTGCTGCAGCCATACCCTCAGGCCGCAGAACAGCTGCGCTCGCTGCCAGCGATTGCTGAAGTCACAGAACCCGAATTCACAAACGGCCAGGATTTTGTGCTGCGGCTCGCCGAGGGCACAAGCGGAAACGATCTGCTCAGAGCCCTCGCACCGCTCGATCTTCCCATCGCCTCCGTCGCTCGCCAGAGACGACATCTGAATGACGCCTTTATGGACCTCACCACACGGGGAGTCCGCTGATGCTGAACGGAGCCACTGCACTCTTCACATGGACCCTCCGAATGGATGCCCGCTACGTCCATCCGCACGTCGTCCGCGCTACGTTTGCCCTGTTCATTCTGTTCTGTCTCTCCATGGCCGCTCTCGATGCGTTCGGCACCAATCGCACCGGACTTGTGTTCTTCGGACTCGTCTGTCAACTCAATGTTCTCCTCATTGCCGCCGCAGGTGTCAGCTACTTTGTCACTGCCGTCAGCGAAGAAAAGGATGCCGGTACTTTTGCCCTGCTGCAACTGGCTGGTCTCACACCTCTCGCTATCACGCTCGGAAAATCCACCTCCCGACTCGTCAGCTCCCTGATGCTGCTGGTCAGCCAGATCCCATTCACATTTCTCGCTGTAACCCTCGGCGGCATCCGCTGGCAACAAGTGCTCGCAGCCTGGGTATGCCTCGCCGCATGGATGATTCTTGTCGCCAACATGGCGCTCCTCTGCAGTGCTCGCTGCAATAACTCCGCCCGGGCTGCCGGCGCAGCAGGCATCATTCTGCTGCTGTGGTTCGGAACTCCGCCAACCATCCGAACCATCCTGAATGCCATCGCCCCCGGAACCCTCTCACCCGAAGTGCGGCAAACACTCTCAAGACTCCCACAACTCCTCGAACTCGTCTCCCCCTGGAAACAAATTGATCTGATCCTCAACCGTTGGGAGGTCGCTGAAGTCTTCGGCGCTCAGTTCTGGTTCAGTCTGCTGCTGGCCGTTGGCTGCTTCACCGTCAGCACGCTGAGACTGAATGCCTGGACGCGGCCTACGGAAGATGGAGCCACCGGTCAGGAACAGGGTGGTAAACGTCGCTGGCCTGTTGGACGCTGCTGGCGACTTCCACTCGTGTGGCGAGATTTCCACTTCTTTGCCGGCGGACAAACACTCTTCGCCACACGCTGGTTCCTCTGGCTGGTCGTTTACATCGCCTTCCTCGGCCTCCAGAAAATCGAACTCGACTCCTGGCGATGGATACTCGTCGGTAACTTCGCCATGCAGATGCTGCTGCTGCTGGCCGGCGCACTGACTCTGGAGTGCGTGCTGCTGGCCACAGGTTCCCTCCACTCAGAACTGCGACAAATGACCCACTCCTCGCTCGCCATGCTCCCACTCTCCAGCACGCGCATGTTTCTCGAAAAATCCGCCGGATGCGCTCTGTCAGTACTCCCCTCCGCAGTCTGGCTCGCCACAGTGTCACTGCTCAGCCGCAGCAGCTTTGTCGGCAGAATCGATGGGAATCTGGTACTCACGTGGGTACTCCTGCTTGTCTTCAGCACCCACGTGGCCGCGCTCCTCTCACTCTACACGCGCTGGGCCGCCTTTCCTCTGACACTGCTCGCCTCCTTCGTCGCCTTCTTCGTGATCGCCGGACCAATCCTCCTGATCCCCTCCGCCGTGGGCATGCTGGCCAGAACCCACAACATTCAGAATTCCCTGCCCCTCGCATGGGCCATCACCATCTTCTGGACCTGGGTCCTGCTGCTGCTCCCAATACAACTCTGGATCCGCGAACGCTGGATCGTGCTCGTCAGAAAGTAGCTCGCAACTGCCTCACCGCCCACGTCGCCAGAGTCTCCCGGTGAATCTTCACATTATGTCGAGTATCTACCGGGAAAGAACGATGAAACAGCACCGTTCTGATGCTTGCTGTCAGAGGATTCGCCCCACCAAGCTCCAGCAGGCTGCGGCGAAACTGATCGGCCGCCACTGCTGACTCCGGAAATCGCGATGGCTCAGGCTCCACCACAATCACCGGCTGCTGGCTGCCCACAGTTCCCAATCCAACAAGTGCCGAACGATACACGTCAGGGTGCTGGTCAAAAATAGCCTCACAACATACGGAATACATCGGTCCGCCTGACGAATGCACGACGTGAGCCTTACGCCCACAAAACCACAGCCTCTGCCGGTCGTCCAGGTAACCCACATCACCCATGCGGTGCCAGAATCCAGTGTCGTCCGGAATTTTTGCCAGCGCCGTGGCGGCTGGCCTGCAAAAATATTCGCGTGTCGCTACCGGGCCGCGAACCACAATCTCACCAATCTGCCCCGCTGGCAGAATGCTGGCTGACGACAAAGAACCAAGCGACTCGTCCGTCGCCTCAATGATCCGCACCTCGATACCCGCAAATGGCGTGCCCACACAGGTGCCTCGCCCGGCAGCTGATAATGCCGCAGTTTCATTCAAAATCTCCCGCGCACCGATCGATGCCACAGGCAGACATTCCGTTGCACCGTAGGGAGTATACAAATCCGCGCACTCTGGAAGTGCCTGAGACATACGCTTGAGCACGTGCAGGGGAACCGGAGCACCTGCCGAAAGTACCCGCCGCAACCCCGACAACCTCAGGCCTTCCACTTCACAATATCGCCCCACACGATTCCACATCGCCGGTGATCCATACGCCTGAGTCGCCCCGTGCGAGTCAAACGCCTCGAGGATGTTCTCCGGACGCACAACAGCAGGTCGGGTTGGATCCATGTCCGGGATCACCGTCGTCACCTGCATCGCCAGGTTAAACAGAGCAAACAGCGGGAAGCCAGGCACATCCGTCTCACCCGCCTGAATCTGATAACGGTCGCGAATCAGATCCACCTGCGCATCGAACATCTGATGCTCGAAAACCACCCCTTTGGGAGGTCCTGTGCTGCCGCTCGTGAAGATCACAGCAGCCGGGTCCGTAGCCAGCGTCTGCGGCAGCGGATCCGAGCTGCCACGGCCCAGATTTGAAAGCTCCGCGTCAGATACACAACCCAGTCGCAGTCGCCCAGGTTTGACAATCACATTGAACCGAGCTCTGCGAAATCGCCACGGCATTAATCGTCGCAGAATGTGCACTGGGGAAATCGCCAGAAACCCATCCGGATCCACTTCATCCAGACACCGAAGAACACTGGACTTCCCCATCCCCGGATCGATCAGCACACACACCGCACCGACGCGGAACACAGCAAATGTCAGAGCAATGAATTCAATCGAGGGACGCACCATCAGCACCAGCCGCTGTCCCGGGTGTACCCCCATCCGCAACAATCCCCTCGCGAATGCATCAACCTCCGCATCCAGTTCCCGAAACGTAATCGCTGTCCACGCCACTCGTCCGCGATGATCACGGGACTCTGGAACCCGGATCGCCACATTGTGCGGAACCAGCCCGGCAGACGTTCTCAGACGGTCGGCAATGTTGAGTGGTCGAGACATACAGCGGAGGGCCCAGAAACATGCTTCGGCGGAACCGGCAGGATTTACGGCAGGCTGGATGGGTTTTGCCGAATTCTCTCCGACAGCTCAACCGGACCCGAACTTCGGCGGTTTTTGCCGAAACGCACGGTGAATTTCCAGCGAGCACCAGCCGATTTTCTGCAATGGGGGATGCAACGGAGGGGCGGCGCAGCTGGTTTCGCCCGCACACCGGCTGATTGGCAGGCAAGGCTGCTTCCGTTTCCACCGCCTTTGGCAAGAGCTGCACACCCGCCGAGAAGGATCCCGCGGCAGGCCGCCTCATGGGTAACGCCATTTCCGATCGACTTCAGACAGGTCTGCTTCGCATGGACAGGGCGGGGCTGTCAAATTCCCAAGGTTCGCCCTATGCCACGCCATTCGAATGTCCCCGCTGCCGGTTTCCCCAACACCCTCGCCGCACTTCTCGCCTGCACCTCCGCTTTCGTGATCTTCTCCTGCTTTGATCCCGTACCAGCCGGCGAAGACCTCGCTCTCGTGCCCGGTCCCGCTCCAGTGCAGGGCGAAAGCACCGAAGCGGACGTTCCCGTGCCACCGGAAGCCCGACACATCCCCACTCAATCCTCCGCCAGCAGCGCCACAAAGGAAATCGTCCCAACCATCAATCCCGAACCGCTGCTCACCTTCAACGGGGATATCGGTGACGAACACCGCACCTTCTTCATGCTCATGCTTCAGGATGGCGTCCGTTTCCTGTCCAATACCCGCGAATACTCCTCCGTCTTCCACAAACAGGAACGCCTTCAGGGAGATCTCACGGAAGTTCAGCAAATCGAAATGAAAGTGCGGCATACACCGCATTTCAGCGTTTATATGAAGTGGAAGAATGGGGACGCCGGACGTCAGGCACTGTACAGCGAGTCCTATGAAGACCGCAAAGTTTCCGTCAAACTGGGCGGCATGAAAGGCCGGATTCTGCCAGCCATCAGGCTCAATCCCTCCGGCGGCGAAGCAATGGCAGAAGCCCGTCACCCCATCACCGAAGCCGGCATCCTGTTTCTCGCTAAACGCCTCATGGACGACCGGCGCTCTGAACTGTCACGCGGTCTGCAGGTCAGGTGCACCCGTCTTCCCAATACAACGGTTGACGAGCGTCCCTGCTTCCAGTTCCAGTTCGAGTTTCCGGACGCAGCCACCAGCCCCGAGTATCGCAAGTGCACGGTCGCCATCGATTCCCAGTATCACATCCCGCTGCTCGTGCAGAACTGGACCTGGACCGCAGCCTCCCAGGAAGTCCCCGCCACAGAACTCGACGAACAAACCCTCGTCGAAAGCTACTCCTTCTCTGCACTCAACTTCGGCGTCAGCTATGCAGACCTCGATTTCAGCAGAGAAAATCCCAAGTACCGCATGTAAATCAGGCGACGCGACGAACCCGCGGCTGACTTCCGTAGACCTCCAGAGCGCCAGCCAGCCGCGCCGCGTATTCCCCACTCAATCTGCCAGCAACGCTGCCCGCAATCCTTGCCAGCGTTCGCGGAACGCCGATTCCCAGCGGACCTCGAACCTCAATCCGCTGCCCAATCGGCTGCTCCACAAATCCCATACCCCGCTTGAAAACGTCAAGCGACGACATGTGCGGCTGGAGTGACTGCAGGCCTATACACACTTCCGCAGTCCCGCTCCGCTGCAGTGCCTGCTGCAGAAATGTAAACAACAACGCGTTGTTCGGACGATGCCCCAACAACTCCGCACTCGACCTGACTATGCAGATGTTCTCAACAGCGCCAATTCGGAACGAAATCAAAAACGCCGCCAGCTGACCCTCGTATCGACAACTCCAGACCGTAGCGGCCGGACACGCCGAAACCGCGTTGAAATAACGCTGCCAGTATTCACGGTAGCCGGCAGGCAACCGGCGACCCTGACGGATCAAAGTCTCCGCGTGCAGATCAATCCCCTCGCTGGCAATCTCACTGCCATCCGCCGGGCCGCAAACACACTTCGACAAACCCTGACGCGTCTTGTTGCGAGCATTCGGTTCCAGCGACTGCAGACCGTAGCCACTGCCTGAGACGACGTGCCGGAATCCGGGTGCCCCGTCCTCCACACGGGAACAATAACGCACGATTCCACCGCGCTCCCCGCGCAGAATCCGCTCGACATCTACCTCCGCCGGAGAAAGCTGTGTCTCCAATGGAAAAGAAATCCATGCGTGCGAGAAGATGTTGTACCAGTATACGCCGTTCGCCTCCCGAACGGTGTGCCCCAGACTCTCCACAAACTCCGCGTATACCTGCGGCTCCATCGCTGCCTCCCAACGCCCCGCTTCAACCCCTAACCCATGTTTCCAAATCCATCAGGCCGCAAAAGCCTGCGCCGGAACGGCACAGGATTCCACTTGCCTGCTCGCCGTCGCACACTCCAACCTGCGGAATATACACAGCTCCTTCGCACAGAAATTCAGATGCCCACCCGTCAGACGATACAACGCCCCCGCACCCCAGTCCCAGATGCTCCGAAACAGCTGTCCCGGAAAACTACTGCTCCGAGGCATGTCTTCAGGATACGAGCACACCAGCTCGAAACCACACTTCCCCGCCAGACGCGACAACGTCTCTCGTGTATAATAAAAAAAGTTCACCCCGGCATTCAGCCTGAGTGATCGACCTGTCAGCCACCGGTACAGATTACCGGAACCAACCAGCATCCGAAATCGATGCCCCGGAATCTCGATCGCCAACACCCCGCTCGGCGACAGAATCCGAAAAAATTCCCGCATGTCCTCAAGCGGATTCGTGTGACACAAAAACGCATCCATCGAACACACCACGTCAAAAGATCCATCCGGGAATTTCTGGTCTGACAGAAAGCCCCTGTGCACGTTCACCCCAAACGTCTGCCGTGCATACATCACCGCCTCCCGCGATGGCTCAACTCCACACACCTCCCACGCAGGATCCCCCTAAAACTGGTG
>JBJTOP010000378.1:0-48927 GCA_046074645.1 Planctomycetaceae bacterium
ACCCTACAAAGCTCGGCTGCCTGCTCTTCTGTTCCCATCATGAACAACTCCATGCCGGGCAGATTGGCATTCTCCGCCGACTGCTTGGACTTCCTCCTGTTCGCTGACTCTGTGCAGCCAGCCTGGTACCGGCCGATTGACATCGACCGCACGCCTCGCATGGTCGGGCCGACATCCCAGCCGCATGGCGGCAGCCTGCGGGCAAACGGCCAATGGCAACGACCTGCCAATGCACTTGGCAGCGCGTGCACCTTCGGTGCGAAACATCGCCGGGGGCTGGCGCCCGACCGCTGAGCCGCGCGGTGGGAACCAAATGGTATCGAAGTTCTCAAGCGACGCAAAAAAGCGACAAGTCATGCGGGGGCGGATCGGGGCTAGCCTGCTTTCCACTTGATTCGGGTCTCGCCCTTTTGCAGACCGAAGCAGACCAGGCTGCGTTTTTCTCCGGTCGGCAACCAGAATCCTTCGCGGAGCAATTCGCGGTTCGTTGCTTCGACGAGTGGAACGGGCTGTCCATTCGCGACGACGTCAGGAATCTGTCCGGGCATTGTGGCTGCGGGGAGTTCCACAGTGAAGTCGGGGCAGGCGCAAGGGGCGTTGAGCACAAAGCCGGTTTCATCGCGACGAACTGCTGTGAGCGTTCGAGCCGCCTGTGAGCGGGCGACTTCGCTGAGTTTCATCCAGTGGAGCTGACTGCGAAAGCGACTGTGAATGGCGTTGACGACCTGCTGGAAGGCGTGAAAGCCTGCCTTTGTTCCGTTGCTGTAGAGTCCTGGCCAGTGACACAGGAAGAATGCAGGTTGTCCTGCTTCAATCAGCTGCACCAGCCGACCGGAAGTGGCTTCCGCATTGGCATAGAGATCGGCTTGCGGAACAACATCGCCTTCCCAGCCACCGAACCAGTCACCGGTGCCTGCCGGGATATTGACGGTGAGTCTGATGTCATCTGTGCCCAGTCCGGAGACATGTTCGATGGAAGGTTCTGTGGTGCCGGCAGCATCAACAACATATTTGAAGAAGTGCGGAATCTCGGTCTGAAAAACGTCGCGGACAGCCTGCTGAACGGCGAGGGAGAGTTCCGGTTTTACTCGGTTACCGAACCCTCCCGGGGTCGTGATACCTTCGCAGGGAAGTCCGCAGTTCTTCAGAATTCGCAGGGCATAGGCGAGGTAGGCAGCAATTTCGTCCACGCTTTTGGGTTGCTGGGGCCACGAGTTTTCCATGGTGGAAGGATTGATGTCAGGCAGTGGTCTGCCGGTTGCGAGGTCGATCACTCGTGTGTGGGTGATCATTTCGGGATGAATGTCCCAGTTGGGAACGATCAGCGAGCGAACGAGTTCGAGGCTGTCAAGAAGTGCTTTGCGGGGCCATCCTGGAAGTTCGCGATCGAGCCAGCCGACACAGGCCGGAAAGGGCACGATGCTGTACTTGCCTTTGACTCCGTTCTCGCCACACCACTCTGCGAATTCACGGACGAATGAATCCGGGATTTCGCGTGGAAATGTGTGCCATGGTTTCTGGTACACAGGGCGATCGGGATAGCAGGCATGGAACTGGGGGATGCCGAAGTGCCCCATGTTTACGAGGCAGGTGGAGTCGTCGATGATGAATGCTGCGGGAATGCGAGCGCGGGGGAAGAGCAGTTTCAGCGCGGGATCCTGTGCTGGACGCTGCCCCGGCGGCGACTGCTGAGATGGTGTTCGGGACAGCAGTCGAGAGCCGAACAATGTGTGAGGCAGCAGCGTTGCGGAGGCGGCAGCGGTTGCCTGCAGAAATCGTCGACGTGAGGCTGACATTTGCAGAGTTCCTGATGTGATTTCAACTTGTTCGAGGCTTCGGTGTGGGGTAAAATCACCCCGTGCGATCATTGCTGCTTTCGCGGAGTCGCGTGTTATGTCCGTTGCTAAAAAAGTTGCCCAGACACGCTGGAATTACGATGCGTACTGTGCCATTCCGGATGATGGCCAAAGGCATGAGATTATTGACGGAGAGCACTTCGTGAATCCCGCTCCCAATCTGTATCACCAGAAGGTGTCCGGATATCTCTATTTCCAACTCTTTTCACTGATCGAAGTTTCCGGATTGGGCAGTGTCCTTTACTCCCCGATTGATCTGCAGTTGTCTGACCATGACGTCGTGCAGCCTGACCTCGTTGTCATCACCCGAAAACGCCACGGCATCATGACTCCCACCCGACTTCTTGGTGTGCCAGATCTGGTGGTTGAAATACTGTCCCCGTCAAACCCGGACCATGACCTGAAAGTCAAACGCCGGCTCTACGAACACGCCGGTGTGCCGGAATACTGGATCGTGGAACCTGACTTGCATCAGATTCTGCAGCTGGATCTTGAAAACGGTCACTACAAGGGAACTCTGGAAACCACATCGATCACCATGCAGGCCGAGCCCCGGGTCACAGTGGACCTCAGTCGTGTCTGGTGAGTGGCTTTCTCAAAAGCCTCGCCCTCACAGCCTGTTGTCCGCCAGAAGCTGATTGCTGTCACTGCGGGGCCGTGGGGGCGAAGTTGCGAACCGGTCAGATTACTTCTGCAGCAGTTGTGCCACACGAGCTGTCGCGGCGGTGCGAGCTTTTGCGATGACGTCTGCCACCTGCACGGGAGTATAGCCCTGTCTTTTACTCTCATCAGCGGCTTCCATGAACGCGTAGAGATCAATCGTTTCTTCAGCAGAAACGGGTGGCGTACCAGTCCGGAAGAAGCGGACAATTTCGACTACCAGCGGCTTGTAGCCGTCATAGGGTCCAACGGGAGCGACGCCTTTTGTGCCGAACGCGGTACCACCGTATCCACCACCGCCGCTGCGAATGCCGCGGAAGGTTCCGATGCGTCCATCTTTCCAGACGCCGGTCACCAGATCAAAGTCCTTCGTACCCGAGCGCGTCACTGTCTGGACGCCTGGGCCCATGACGGTGAACAGAGTTTCACAGCCGTGAATACCGTACCAGAACAAATCTGGGTGAGTTGCTTCGAGGCTGCAGGGGGAATAGGCATCGCAGCCGGTGACATCACCGATGGAACCTTTTCGAACGGCCTGAGCAGCGGCGGCGAATCGGAGTGAGGACGAGCTGAAGACGGGGGTTTTGAAGTGGGCAGCGAGTTCGTAGACGGCAATGGCATCGGCCAGTGATCCTGCGACGGGTTTGTCGATGAACAGCGGCTTACCGGCTTTGAGTACTGGAAAGGCCTGTTCGAGATGCGGGCGTCCGTCGTTGGTCTCGAGCAGGACAGCATCGACCTGGCCGATCATGGCATCGAGATCTTCAACGACTTCAACGCCGAGTGCTTTGATCTTAACGGTGTATTCCGGGACTCGGCGAACGCTGCTTTCGATATCCGGGCTGCCTTTGGGGTAGACGAGTGTCACTTTGCAGCTGGCAAGGTCAGGGTTGTCACCGGCTTTATTGAGCAGTTCTGAGAAGGCGAGGCAGTGGGATGTGTCGAGTCCGATCATTCCGACACGGATCTGGCGGGGCGGCTCGTCGGCCACGGCACTGGCAGCGACAGAGGCAGCAGTGACCAGCAGGAGAGTGGGGAAGAGGCGTTTGAGGGTCGAGGCGATGGAGCGTGCGGTCACGGGGCAGCTTTCCAGGAAAAAGGGGAGGGTAGGCGATTTTCGTTGGTGGATGAGCTTCATTCGGCAGGCTGAGCACGATAATCTTTCTGCATGACATTTGCATCACTCAGCGAACAACGAATTCTGATCACCGGTTCTTCCAGTGGGATCGGGCGGGCCATGGCGCTGGAATGCGCACGCGCCGGTGCGGACGTCGTGATCAACTGCCGTCAGTCTGTGGAGCGGGCTGAAATGGTGGCGGGGGAGATCCGTGAACTGGGGCGGCGTGCGGACGTGATTGTCGCCGACGTCGGTGACGCAGAGGACCGTCGGCAGCTGTTGGACCGGGCTCTGCAGTGTGGTCCGATCCATGCCGTCATCTGCAATGCCGGAGCGGATCTGCTGACCACGGAACTTCGCAGCGCCTCCTTCAGTCACAAACTGCAGGCTCTGCTGCAAACCGATCTCACGGGCACGATCGAGCTTTCGCGTTCTGTCGGCAGGCATCTGCTGGAATCCGGTGGCGGCAGTATTCTGACGATTGGCTGGGACCAGTCTGATCGAGGGATGGAAGGGGACAGTGGCGAGCTGTTTGCTGCTGCGAAGAATGCGGTGATGGGCTTCACGCGGTCTCTCGCACTCAGCCTTGCCCCAGCTGTGCGAGTCAACTGCATCGCGCCCGGCTGGATTCGCACGGCGTGGGGCGAAACGGCCAGCGATTACTGGCAGCAGCGAGTCCTTGTCGAGACCCCCCTGAAACGCTGGGGCGAGCCCCACGACATCGCCCGGCTTGCCCGATTTCTGCTCAGCAGCGACGCGGGCTTTATCACAGGACAGGTGATTAATGTCAATGGCGGAGCGGTGCGATAACACGTGGAGCTGGAATGAGGGATGTTCGCGGACAAAAATTGCTGTTTGTCACTGGGCGGCTCGCTGAGTCCAGTCTGCGAGAGGTGTTGTCGGGGCTCGCGTTGAAAGCTGGTTTCACGTGGGAAATCGCGGTGCCTGGAATTCAGGTTGCAGCCCTGCTCCACACCAGTCTGCTCAAACGCCGGCTCAGTGTTCCAGCCGATGTCGATCGCGTCATACTGCCCGGGTGGTGTCAGGGTGACATTGAAGAGCTGTCGCGTCACTTTGGAAAACCCTTCGAGCCTGGTCCGAGGGATTTGTATGACCTGCCGGAGTTTTTCGGTACGGGAAAGCGACGCGCTGCTGATCTGAGTCGCAGGTCGATTGAGATCGTGGCCGAAATCAACCACGCAACTCGACTGCCGTCCGATGAAATCCTCACTCAGGCTCTTTCACTTGCTGCCGCTGGTGCGGATGTGATTGACGTTGGAGGCGTACCTGGTGAAAGCAGCCCGCGGATTACCGAGATTGTGGCGCTGCTGAAATCTCATGGGTTGCGAGTTTCGATCGACAGTTTTGACCGTGGTGAGGTGGAGCAGGCGGTGAGTGCCGGAGCTGAGCTGATCCTCAGCTGTAATCACACGAATATTGACTGGGTATCGCGGCTGGGCGTCGAGGTGGTGGCGATCCCTGACACCCCGCAGGACCTTGATTCCCTCGACCGACTGGCGGAACGTCTGGATCGCGTGGGTTGCAGTTTTCGACTGGATCCGATTCTTGAACCCATCGGCATGGGTTTTGCGGCTTCGCTGGCACGCTATCAGGAAATCCGTCATCGACATCCCCAGCGTGCCATGCTGATGGGTGTGGGGAATGTCACGGAGCTTTCGGAGGTGGATTCGGCTGGCGTGAATCTTGTGCTGGCGGCCTTTTGCGAGGAATTGGGAATTCAGAGTATTCTCACGACGCAGGTTGCGAATTGGTGCCGAACGGCGGTTGCCGAGTTCGACCTTGCGCGCAGACTTGTGCATCATGCCATGACTGCGCGGACCATCCCCAAGCATCTCGATCCGCGACTTGCGATGCTCCGCGATTCCCGGCTCAGAAATCTGTCCCTGCCGGCACTCAGGGAGCTCGCTGGTGCCCTGACGGACGCCAACTATCGAATCCATGCCGAACAGGGCGAACTGCACCTGATGAACAGCGACGGCTGGTGGCATGGCTCCGATCCCTTCGCTTTGTTTACAGAAGCGGAAAAGGCAGCCGCAACGAACCGCCCCTCAGCACCCATCGATGCCTCCCACGCATTCTACCTCGGATACGAGCTGGCACGCGCGGAACTCGCCCTGCAGCTGGGGAAGCAGTACGTGCAGGACCAGCCGCTGCGATTTGGGCTGGCTGGCGAACTGGGCTGGCGGGGCGAACATCAATGAATGTTCTGTAACCAGCTGTTCTGCGTAGCTGGTTGCAATTTGACGCCGTACTGTGCAGACTCCTGTTGGTTTTCCGGAGATTCCCTGGTTTTCACACAGCAGAGTGCGTATGCCTGGCAAGGTGCTTGACCGTGAAGAATACGTTGAGCAGGAGTATTTCTTCAGGGTGTATCGGGAGCGATTGCAGGAGGGCGTGCCGTCCCAGGAGATACTCCAGACGATTCACGAGGAGCTGCTTTCGACGACTCGATTGCCTATGGCAATCGACTTTATGCGAGCAGAGATTCTGCACAAGGGGCGGATTAGTGATGCGATGTCCCGTCTTGCGCATTACTTTGCGCCGTTTCAGGCGTTTGTGATGGACCGTGCTGAGGATGAGGAGGCGCGGTTTGAGCAGCAGACGGCGCTGAGGATTCTGGAGCTGGAGTCGCGATACCGAGCAGCGTCACCGCGGATGGCCGGGCTGTTTGTTTATCAGCTTGAATGCATTGCCAGAAATCGACTGGGTTACGGGCGAGGTCTGGATGCGATGGCGGCCGACCCGGTGTACTCGACCGACTGGAGCCGCTGGATACTCAGAATTCGTGGAGATCTGGGAACACTGGAATTGGCGGAGCTGGTGTATCGTGTTTCGGAGCATTTCTATTCGAGGCGGACAGCGGGACGTCCGGCTGGCCAAACTGGTGAACCGGTTGAGCGGGGATTGGTTTTGTTTGGTGAGCAGGAAGGTCGCATCGCGCGAGCCAACATCGGACGTGATCCGCTGTATCTGTTTGCTGCGCTGCAGCGGCACCTTGGATACCCGGCGGTGCCGCGAACAACCAGTACCGAAGCGACGGATAAACTGCCAGGATTTCTTGAGGCACGGCTGCAGAAGATCGAGCAGCGGCTGAAGATTCTTGATATGGAATCGAAGGGGGGCCTTGACCTGGCTCGATTCTACCAGGGTGGTGAGCAGCCGACGTGACTGAAATTGAGATTGCCTGAATCAGCTGGCGAGCTTAGAGATTTCCCGTGCAATCAGGGGGGCGAGATCGGGTGAGATGACCATTCCGGTGCATTTTTGGGTACGTGTGATGGCGTCTGCCAGATTCTGCCAGAGACTGGGCGGGACCGGGAGTCTGCGATGGAGTCGAGAGGTTGTTTCGGCGACCAGTGCCAGAGCTTCGGTGGCCGGTTGTGGATTGTTTCCCTGAAGAGCGAAGTGTGTCAGCTGCTGCTGCAGATGCTGCAGGTGGTCGGTCAGTGAAGCGGAGTGGAGGCCGGCGACAGCCGGCGTGCGGACTGCGAAGATGCTGCCTGCGATGGCAAGTGACGGAAGGCCACTGAGGAACTGACGACGCTGCATTTGGGTTGCTCCTTTGCTGATGGAAACCGTCTTTCTGCACTGCCGCGGATTCTTGCATGGAAACTTACGAAAATCAACAGTTTTCCGGGCGGTGGGCGGGAGTGCAGTAGCCTTCAAGCTCGCAGTTGATGACGTCAATCATCTGCCGCAGTCGACCGGCGGCCTTGCGATTGAAGATAAATCCGATGCGGGGAAGTTCAAGCAGGTGTTCGTCGTCAGCTTCCACACGATGAGCGGGGACTCGTTCGATGCGTCCCCGAACGCAGACATCCGCAAACTCGTCGTTCAGCCGTTCCAGAAGCTGGTCAGTGGGGGGCACATGCAGTCGCAGCACCAGCTGGTCACGGATGAATCGCATACTGTTGTAGACGCTGTAAAACCCGATCACATCGAGAGCGGCCTCATCGACACTGTCGGTAATCTTGAAGAGCGACATGTCTTCGGGTGAAATGAGTTCTCTGGCAAGGAGTTCATCGCGAAAGTATCGAGCGAGTTCGGACCAGTAGGTGCCGCCTGGCTGATCGAGCAGGACGAGCGGCATCAGGTCGCGTTTGCCGGTCTGGATGAGGGTGAGTGTTTCAAAGACTTCATCAAGTGTCCCGAAACCTCCGGGACAGGTAACGATGGCATGAACTTCCTTGACAAACAGAAGTTTCCGAGTGAAGAAGTATTTGAGGCTGACCAGTTTAGGGTCGCCGGCAATGATGGGGTTGGCCTGCTGTTCGAATGGGAGCAGGATATTCAGCCCCATGGCCATATCGCGACCTGAGCCATGATGGGCGGCTTCCATAATGCCACCACCGGCTCCGGTAACCACCATCCAGCCTTCCTGAGCCATACGGCGACCGAAGTCAGAGGCTGTTCGCCACGCAGGGTTGTCGGGCTGTGTTCTTGCCGAACCGAAGACAGAGACTTTGCGATTGCGCCTGTAGGGCTTGAAGACGCGGAAGGCGTAGCGGAGTTCGCGGAGAGCTCGGCTGAGTATCTTCAGGTCGCCCCGGGCGGCCCCATCTGTGACCAGCTTGTCAGCGGTATCGCGGATTTCCTGGATCAGCTGGTCGTGAGAACGCAGTTCGGAAACGTGCTCGATGACCTCCGTTTCCGATTCCTGCGGGTGCCTCAGCGGATGCCGGTCGGTCATGGCGTCGAGTCTTTGAAGGGGTCAGTTGAGTAGTGCGTCGAGGGCTTCCTGGCGGGTGCTGTAGATGGCCCAGATTGTGTCAAGCGCAGTGATACGCAGCGTGTCGCGGGCAAGGTCGCTGGGACCGCACAGCACAAGTTCGCCACCTTTCCGCTTCACGAATTTATGGCAGCGCAGCAGCAGGGCAAGGAAGATGGAACCAAAGAACTTGACGTGGCTGAGGTCCACGATCACCATCGGAGCGGTTTGATCGCTGAGAGGTTCCATAATCACGTCCGCAGCGCGCTCGACCAGGTCCCAGTTCAGCGATTCAACGCCGGAGGAAGCAGTTACGACCACGGTGTTGCCGTGCCATTCAATCTTGAAATAATCAGGAACTTCGCTCACGAATCGTCCCCTGCAAGTGTGCTGCTTAACGATGAGCCGTCGAAACTTCGATGACTTTCCTGGTGTTAAGGTTATCGATTTTTGAGAGAATCGCAATACTGCCGATTTTTTGGCGGAGACTACGTGCGGGTGTGGGGCAATTCTCAGCGATTACTCGACATGTGCCCGGTTCACCGTCAGACTCTGGAAGTTAACGGACAGATGATCAGACTCTGCGAAATGTTCGAGGAGGAACGGTGGAACCAGCGAGCAAAGCACGGTCAGAGGACGCTGCAGTCGCATCGACGAGGTTCGGCACCACTGCGAAAGCTTCGGCGATCGCTCGTCAGTTATGGCCAGCGATGCTGCTGCTGCTGCTGCTGCCTGGTGCCACCATCAATGCTGCGGACGAGCCCGCAAAGCTGGAACGCTGGATGCTGAACACTGCGTCCGGTGCTGAGCAGCTGATGGGCAGGCGAGCAGGGTCTGGTCGCGACGGCTCGGTGCTGATCGAGGATCGCGCTGGTCGCCTGCGCATAATTGCTGCGAAGGAAATCGACGAAAATCAGCCTCTGGATGAACCGTGGCTGCCGTATACCGATGAAGAGCTTGCCAAAACGCTGCTGTCAGACGTGGGCCCGGAATTCACCGTGACTCAGACTGAACATTACCTGATCCTTGCCAGCAGCAGCGAAGACTACGCCCAGTTTTGCGGGAAAATGCTGGAGAAGGTCCACAGCGAGTATCTGAAGTTTATGGAGGGGATCGGTTTTTCCGTCAAAAGCCCGTCTCGACGTCTTCCAGTACTGATTTTTGCTGCTGTGTCGGAATTCGAAGCCTACGCTGAAAAGCTGCATCCGGAGATTTCCTTCGCCGACACACCGGGCTTCTACACCGTTCGCGACAATCTGGTGCTCCTGCAGGATCTCACCCGCGACCGCAGTCTGCGCACATCATCCGCCATTCGTCGCAGCCTGTCTGAACAGCCGCTGCAGGTGGCAACCATCATTCACGAGGCGGTGCATCAACTGGCCTTCAATACAGGGGTGCAGGTGCGGATGGCGGATAACCCGGTATGGTTTTCTGAAGGCCTGTCACTGTGCTTCGAACAACCGTCACTGCGAACGCCGCTGCTCTGGACGCGTCCCAATCTGGTGAATGCCCGGCACCATGCCGAGTTCACGCGGCTCACTGACGATGCCGCAGTGCCAATTCCGCTGTCAGATCTGATTCGGAAGGATACGTTGTTCCAGCAATCAGAGACGGCAACGGCAGCCTATGCAGAAAGCTGGGCGCTGGTTACGTGGCTGGTGAGGGAACGGCCTGAGCAGCTGAGGAAGTGGATCGAGCAACTAAGCCACCAGCGGCCGCTGGAACCAGTTACAGGAGAGGAGCGATTGGCAATGTTTGTGGAAGTGTTTGGGACTGCACCTTCAGAGCTGACAGCTGAGATCACAAAGCATGTCAGAAAATTGAGGCCACAGAAATGAGAGGGCGATGAAAAGGCGGCGTGACGAACTCATGCTGACTTCGGAAAATCGGAATCGCCAGCGGCAATGATCATCGCCGCTGCACCAGCAGATACGAGCGGTTGTCAAGGACAATCACCGCGGATTCTTCAGCAGGGCTCAGAGCCAGCCGCCCTTCCAGCAGGCTCAGCGAATACTGGCCTGCTTTTCTGAGCTGCAGCAGCTGACTGTCGAAGACGTCCCGCGGATATTCTGACAAAGCCGGGCGAAGATCTGCGAGGCTGACGTATCCTGGCAGATGCGATGTCTGGTTGAGTCGTGTGAAGGCGTTATCGAAGGCCATTTGGAAGGATTCGGCGTTCGATGCGGAATTCGGTGACGACGTGGAACTGGTTGAGGAAGCGGCATGAGTTACAGCATCGCTTCCCCGGCGAACGCGACTGAGATCCAGCAGCAGCCATTTGCGTGCGATGCGGGCGAGTCCGATGCCGGGGGGCAGAGGCATTCCGTTAATGACATTTTCGGCCACGGCATTCAGGAGTTCTTTAACGGCGGGATGGAGCCCCGCCGCGGCTGACAATTTCTGCGGCGCCAGAGCGACGTTATCGTCAGCGGTGCTGCGATGAACGAGAAAGCTGAGCAGTTCCGGGGAGCGGGTGCAGGATTCAAGGTCAGCTGTCAGAAACACGGGTGAGTCGGGAGCATTTGGGCAGGCGATGATGGCCTGTGTCGAGAAGGGTTCTGTCAGCGTTGCTTTGTGCAGAATTTCGCGGGGAGTGTCGGGGCCGGCAAGCTGTTGCAGTGTGGACCACGGAAGCGGGTACCGTGATGCGGTTTCACCCTTTGCCTGCAGGAGACAGTGAAGCAGCTTTTCGGACGTGAGTTTTTCGGGGCTGGGGAAACGAAGATCGCGAAGCAGCAGGTCTGGCTTGCGGGGAGTCCCCGCGGGTGTGGCGTGGCAGACGTTTTCAAGTGCCGGCGCAACGGAGGGTTGCAGCCAGGCTGTCACGAACAGGGGCTGGATGTCCTTTGCGAAAAATTTGGCGAGTGCGGACAGGCGGACTTCGGGGCTGGTGGAGGAGCATGTTTCGGTGAGCAGGTGTGCCATCAGCAGGGGATTGCTGAGTGAGTAGATGACGCGTTCTGAGTGAGCGATCCAGGTATTGGTTCCGTGGCTGCGCAGCGTGCGAATGGAGGTTCGAACTTCGGGCAGGGACAGTGCTGCGGAGAGTGCGGGATCGTCGCTGTCGATGGAGGCTGAAGTGAGCAGGTCGGCGAGCGTGATAAACGGGCGAGTGTGGTCCGCGATGGCCTGCTGCAGTGATGCGAGCAGTCGAGTGGCCAGCTGAGATTCGCGGCGTGGAAATCGAGTGTCGTGGAAACTGACAAGAATCTTTTTGCCTTGAGTGGTGCGGATCGAGGCGACTTCGGCGGGCAGTGGTCGGGTCTCATCGATCCATGCGGCGAGAACCAGTTTTTGCAGGCGTTTGTCGAGCGATCTGATGAGTCCTGTGAGTGGCTTTACCGGGGTGTCTGCCGAGCAGCCGACTTGCGGATGCTGAATCAGCCTTAACAGCAGCTGCGGGGATTGTGCCAGCGATTGCAGGTCATCGACGGTGGCGACGGGGCTGTTGGAGAGGTCCGGGATTGCCACCACGACAAGGGTTTTTGCGGGGGCTTTGTTGAGTGTCTGTCTGGCGAGTTCGTGGTGATGCTGCGGCAGGGCCTGCAGCATTTGGTCCCATGTGAGCCATGGGGAATCGGGGCTGGCACCGTGGACAGAGCGGTGGTGTGTGAGCTGAGCAGTCAGCGAGTTGCCGATGTCGGCGAGTTGTGAAGCGGCGGAGGCGGCTTTAGCCATTTGAGACGGTCCGCAGGATTGGTGGGATCGCTGTAATCCACAGCATTGCCGCAGATTCCGCAGTCATTGCGGCCGCGTGGCTGCAGCCAACCGGCACTGAGCGTCGAAAGAGGATAAGGACATCCCTGTCCGCCGCGGAACCGTTGTGAAATTCCGGGTGGCCTCCGTTCGCAGGCGGAGGATAGAAAGGTGGCGCTGCGTTTCGCAAATGAACCGGCGGGATAGTTATGGATTCGGCGAAATTTCGAAACCCGGAATCAGCCGTGGAGTCGAAGGCGTCGCTGAAACTGATGCCTGCGGCCCAGCGAAGTCTTGAGCATTTGCTGGCGGCGCTCACTGCAGTTCTTCTGTGTGTGGGCATTCAGATGGTGCAGAGCGCCAGTCTGACGTCGCGTCCGAGTCGTCTCGACGAACTCTTTCTCGCTCGACATTTGTCATGGCTGTGCGTGGCGGTTGTTGCCGCATGGTGTGTCTCGCGGCTGACCGCTGAGCAGCTGGAACGACATGCACGAATCCTGTTTTGGAGTTTTGCGCTGCTGATTACGGCCGTATTGATCCCCGGAATTGGTACGCGAATCAATGGAGCGCAGCGATGGATTCGTTTTGCCGGACTCTCATTGCAGCCGTCGGAACTGGGGCGATTGATTCTGCCGATGGTTGCTGCGGCTGAAGTGTTGCGACAAAAACGCAGTGGCTCGATGACGCTCGACGGCATCCCCCGAACGCTGCTGCCATTGCTGGTGAGCATTCCGCTGGTGGCAGCGGAGCCCGATCTTGGGGCGGCCGTGTTTCTTGCAGCCGGCTTTCTGCTGGCGCTGTTCTTCGCCGGCTGGCCGCTGCGGTATTTCATGCTGTGCGGACTGTTTCTGATCCCGGCTGCTGCCGGACTCCTCGTCCTGCGCCCGTATCAGCTGCAGCGGATTACCGGCTTTCTGGAGACATGGCGTGACCCGGCCGCGGCACCGTGGCAGATACGTCAGTCGCTGCTTTCACTTGGTTCGGGGGGATTGGAAGGCACTGGCATCGGTCGCGGATGGCAAAAGCTGAGCTATCTTCCGGAGGCGAACACGGATTTCGTATTCGCGGTCATTGGTGAGGAACTGGGGCTGGCCGGCACGCTCACCATCTGCTTCGTCTGGATTGTCTTCTATTTCACTGGCCGTTCGGTGCTTTCGCAGCAGCCGCGTCAGAGTTTCGCGTGGGTCGTCGGAACCACGCTGCTGACGCAGCTGGTGCTTCAGGCCATGGCCAACATTGCCGTGGCCGTAGCGCTGGTGCCACCCAAAGGAGTGCCGCACCCGCTGGTCAGCTATGGCGGCACAAATCTGCTTGTGAGCCTTTCTGCGGTGGGACTGGTGCTGGGACTGGCACGAAGCCGCGTGCATGCGGAGTGTCGGATTGAGGGCCAGGGGACATGCATAAGCTCGCCCCGAGTCAAGTAAAATCGCTCCGAATTTCCGGATTCCCGGATCAATTCAGGCGACGTTCCATGCCATTTTTCCGGCGGTATTGTTTTCAGCCGCCCAGATGCTTATCCTCTGAGCTCAAAATTGTTCCACCAACTCCACAGCCACCAGACTGGCGAATTCAGGGGGACCACCAGTGAAACACGTTCTCTGCCTGCTTGGCGTTCTGACCCTGCTTCCTGCTGCCGCAACGGCTCAGGACCTCACCGACGCTGACAAGGCGCTCATTCAGAAAATCACGGAAGCTGGTGGGCAGGCTATGCCGCTCGCCAAAAATGATGCTCGACTGACCGTCGCCTTCCACCTGTCCGACAAGGAAGTCAACGACGAAACCCTTGCGATTCTCAAGGACGCAGCCAGCGTTTATGCACTCAACCTGCGTGGCACGAAGATCACCGACGCCGGGCTGGCTCATCTTGCCGGCCTGAAGGGGCTCAGCCGACTGCACCTCGAAAAAACCGCTGTCACTGACGCCGGCCTGCCTCATTTGGCCGGCCTGCCTGCTCTGGAATACCTGAACATCTACGAAACCAAAATCACCGACGCCGGACTCGCTCAACTCGCTGCCGTCAAATCGCTTCGCCGACTTTTCGTCTGGCAGACGCCCGTCACTGAAGCGGGCGAAGAAGCTCTCAAGGCTGCGATTCCGGAAATTCAGATCGTGCCCGACTTCAAAAAGGATCGTGAACGCGAAGTTGCAGAAGCCGGCCGAGCCTCCGAAGACGCTGGTAAGCTCGTTGAAGAACTCGCAGCCATGGTGACTGCCCAGGCCAAAGTTGTCGCCGACACCGCTGCCGCCAGCGAGGCCGCCGCAAAAGCTCACGCAGAAGCCCAGGGTGCTCTTGATGCCGCCAATAAGGCGCTTGAAACCGCCAACGCTGCCAAAGCCGCCGCGGATAAGGCTCTGGCGGATCTGAAGGCCGATCCCAATTCACCGAAAGACGCTGTCACCGCTGCCGAAACGGCCGCCACTGAGGCTGCCAAAGTGGTGACGACTGCCACCGCCGCCGTCGAACCGCTCAAGAAACCCGCCGAAGAGAAAAAGGCGGCCGCCGACGCCGAAAAGAAAAAGGCCGACGAAGCCACTGCCAAAGCCAATGAGCTGAAGACCAAATCCGATGAGGCAGTCAAAAAGGCTGCTGAACTCAAAACCAAATTTGAAGAGCTCAAAGCGAAGGCTGCCGGTAAATAATCCGTCAGGCTGAGAATTCCCTCTTTTTCCGCGGGCGCCGGATCTGTTCCGGCGCCCGCCTGCATATCCGCCCTGCACCATCCCGGAGGTTGCTCTCGCGTGTTAAGCATGCCTCTCCAGCTGGAGCCCGGTTCATCACTGGCGGACAAAGCCTGCTGCTTCGCAGATGATCCGTTTCTGCTGATCCTGGACAGTGCCGGACGACATCGGGAACGCGATTCCCGCTACAGCGTACTCACCTCTGATCCCGCTCGCATCTGCAGAATTGACCGCACTGTCTACGGCAGTGATCCATTCCAGACGCTGCGAAGCTGGGAACTGGAACTGAAGAACGTGCAGCATGGTCATTCTCCGCAGCTGCCCCCCTTCTGCGGCGGCATCGCAGGGCTGCTCAGCTATGAACTGGGAGCGGCCTTTGAACGGCTTCCGCGTCCACCCCGCGATGCATTCAGGACTCCGGCGATCCTTGCGGGGCTGTTTGACTGGGCCATCGTTCAGGATCACCTCCAGCAAACGATCACAGCCTGGGTGCTGCCACTGAACGGAGGCGATTCTGAGCGGCTGGAGTGGATTCAGCGGCGATGGCAGGGAGAAGACTGTCCTTCGCTGCACCGAAGTTCTTCAAAAGTATCCGCAAAAGTTCCGCGCGGACTGACTTTTCCTGGGGATCTGCACCGCATCGAACCAACGACCGAGGTGTATTCCAATTTCACTCGCGCTTCATACGTCGGGGCGGTGGAGCGAGTGATCGAGTATATTCGTGCGGGAGATATCTTTCAGGCGAATCTGTCACAGCAGCTGCACGCCGAATGGCCAGGGACTCCGCTGGAGCTGTTTCTGAAGCTGCGTCGTCTGAATCCGGCCCCCTTCTGTGGACTGCTGCTTCACGAAGACACTGCAGTGATCAGTGCCTCGCCGGAACGATTTCTGAAAGTGGATGCCGACGGTCGCGTGGAAACGCGGCCAATTAAGGGCACGCGGCGCCGGCAGCGATCACCGATCGCGGACCTGTACGTGGGCGCAGAGTTGGCAGCCAGTGAAAAGGATCGGGCAGAAAATGTGATGATCGTGGATTTGCTTCGCAACGACATTTCCAGAAACTGCGCTCGTGGTTCGGTCAAGGTAACGGGGCTGTGTGAGATTGAGCGGTTCGAGACGGTGCTGCATCTGGTTTCGACTGTTGAGGGGCAACTGGCAGACGGTCGGGATGTCTGGGATCTGCTGTCGGGCTGTTTCCCGGGAGGATCGATCACGGGGGCTCCGAAGATCCGTGCGATGGAGATCATCTCAGAGCTTGAGCAGGTGGTGCGGGGGGCGTGGTGCGGCAGTTTGTTTGCACTGGGGCCGCAGGGAGCCTTTGACAGCAGCATCCTGATTCGCACGTTCACGTGGGCGGACGGATGGGTGCAGTTTCCGGTGGGTGGTGGCGTGGTTGCGGATTCAAATCCGCTGGATGAGTATCGCGAAACGCTGCACAAGGCGTCGGGAATGATTCGGGCATTGCGGTCGTGCTGACAGAACGCATGAGCCGGATTTCCAGCAGAATTCCGTTCATTTCCCAAATGTGGAACGAATGAGCGGATTGCAAAGAGAGGGCGGCGCCCGCTAGGATTCGGATTGCCCTTGCAGGCATTCGGCGATCGCCGGATTTCCTGACAGTTTTGTCCCGCATTCCTCGATTTTTCCCGGAGAACACCTGTTATGGCGGAACCCACAGTCGCCGATGCCACGGATTCAGGCCAGAAGACGATCTTCTGGGGCTGTTTCATCGCACTTGTCACGACCTCGTTTGCCTTTGTCAGCCGAATCACGCTCTGCAACGTGCGATTTGGATCGGAGTTCGGCCTGGACTCTGTGAAGATCGGTGAGTTGATCGGTGCGGGGATCTGGCCATTTGCAATTTCGATCATTCTGTTCAGTCTGGTGATTGACCGGATTGGCTACAAGATCGCGATGTTCTTTTCGTTTGCCTGCTTCGCTCTGTACCTGCTGCTGGCCTGCATGGCCTACAGCAGGATTGCGGGTGTCGAAGGAGCAGCTCTGGCGGAAGCCCAGAAGTCCGGCTACAACCTGCTGTACCTTGCCAGCATCATTCTGGCGCTGGGCAATGGGACGGTTGAGGCCTTCATCAATCCGGTTGTCGCGTCGATGTTCAGCCGCGAAAAGACGAAGTGGCTGAATATTCTGCACGCTGGATGGCCGGGCGGTTTGGTGTTCTGCGGTTTGGCTACCATTGCTCTTTCAGACACGCTCAAGAATGGTGACTGGCGAATTGTCGTCGGCCTGGTCGCTCTTCCAGCCATCGTCTATCTCGTCATGCTGGCGGGCGCAAAGTTTCCGAAGAGCGAAAACGAAGCAGCCGGGGTGTCCTACCGCGAAATGCTTGGGGAATTCGGTGCATTCGGTGCATTCGTCGCCTTTGGCCTGATCTTTATGCAGCTGGGTCAGGTGTTTGGCTGGAGCGAAGGCAACCTTCGCTACATCGCACCAGTACTCACAGCTGTCGTGACCATTGCCTTCGGCATCTATACCGGCAGCATCGGGCGAGCGATCATGGCGTTCCTGATCATCATCATGATGCCGCTGGCGACAACTGAAATCGGTACCGATGCGTGGATCAGCGGTTTGATGGAAAAGCCGATGGAGGAAGTGGGCCGCAATCCAGTGTGGGTGCTGGTGTACACCTCTGCCATCATGATGGTGCTGCGATTTTTCGCTGGCCCAATCGTGCACAGTCTGTCGCCGATTGGTCTGCTGATTGCCAGTTCTGTGCTGGCTATTTCCGGTCTTTATGCCCTGTCACTGTGTGGCAGTGCCGGCATTGGTCTGATCTTTATCGCAGCCACCCTCTACGGTTTCGGCAAGACATTCTTCTGGCCCACAATGCTGGGTGTGACTGCTGAACAGTGTCCCAAAGGCGGGGCTCTCACACTCAATGCCATCTCCGGAATCGGCATGATCGCGGTTGGTGTTCTGGGGACGCCGTACATCGGATTTTTGCAGGAACGTACAACCAGTACAGAGCTGGTAGCGAAGGCGGAAACTGCGGCTGAACAGGTGCTGACGGACAAGGCATACCTGGGAATCAGCTACAAGGCGATTGACCCGAAGAAGGAGAGCACTGTCACTGACGAGGCAGCAAAAACCGCAATCGCGGCCGCTAAGAAATCCGGGCAGTTCGATGCACTGGCGAAAATGGCCCTGTTCCCCAGTTTCATGCTGGCCTGTTATGTGATTCTGCACCTGTACTTCAAGTCAACCGGCGGTTACAAGGTACAGTCGCTCAGCGGCCACTAGTCGAATTCAACTGTCAAGTTCAATGAGGCTTCTCAACAGCAGCCCGTCCACCAGGACGGGCTGTTTTTTGTTTGCCCGGTTCCGCTTCAGCCACCGCATTCCCTGATGAGTCGCTGTACCGTTGCGGCGGTTTCGCTGACGGGTACGCGGAGCGTTTCCGGGGAGCGGCGCCACTTGACTTCGGTGATGCCCTCTGCGAGTCCCTTGCCACCGATGGTGACACGGAGGGGAATTCCAATCAGGTCGGCATCCTTGAACTTGAAGCCGGGTCTCTGGTCGCGGTCATCCATGAGCACATCGATACCTGCGTCGCTGAGTTGCCCGTAGAGCTGATTGGCGACCTGCATGACGAGAGGATCGGTGACGTTGAGCGGAATGAGCTGAACGGTATATGGTGCGGTCTGGAGCGGCCAGATGATGCCGTTTTCGTCGTGGCAGGTTTCGACGATGGAAGCGACAACGCGGGTAACACCGATCCCGTAGCAGCCCATGATGATGGGATGAGACTGTTCCTGGGCATCGACGTAAGAGGCCTGCAGAGAGACGCTGTATTTTGTACCAAGCTTAAACACGTGGCCAACTTCGATGCCATGGACCATCTGCAGAGTGCCTGCACATCTGGGACAGGGGTCACCACTGTCGGCGTTGCGGAGGTCGCAGGTGGCGGTCACGGGGAAGTGGAGCCCCGGGATGACACCTGTGAGGTGTGCATCACGCTCATTGGCACCGATGACAGCCGCAGTGACCTGAGCGGCATCGTGATCGACGAGATATGGGCACTGCAGACCAATCGGCCCGGCAAATCCAACCGGGGCACCGGTCACTTTGAGAATAGTGGCTTCGTCAGCGAGTTCGACGGAGGTGGCTTTGGCGGCGCGACGAATCTTGCCTTCGTTGGCTGAGTGGTCGCCGCGAAGCAGCACGGCGATCGGCTGACCATCGGCTTTGTAGATGAGCGTTTTGATGAAGCTTTGGGGGCTGGCTTTGAGCATCCGGCTGACCTGCTCGATGCTGCCGGCCTGTGGCGTATCAACCTTGACAGGGGCAGGAGCCTCGGAGGGCGGTTCGGGAAGTTTGGGGAGCCGGCCGGTGTCTGCTCGCTCCTGATTGGCAGCGTAGCTGCAGGAGGGGCAGTGGATAACAAATTCTTCGCCGTTGCTGGCGGGGACCATGAATTCGTGTGAGGCGTCGCCGCCGATCGGGCCGCTTTCAGCTTCGACCGGGAGGTATTTTAAGCCGCAGCGTTCGAAGATGCGGCAGTAGGCCTGGTACATGGCATCGTAGGCCGCGTTGAGTTGTTCGAGGGAGGTGCCGAAGCTGTACGCGTCCTTCATCAGGAATTCGCTGGTACGAAGGACTCCGAAACGCGGCCGTTCTTCGTTGCGAAACTTGGTCTGAATCTGGTAGAGGGTGATCGGGAGCTGGCGGTAGCTGCCGACGTGTTTGGCGATGAGATCAGTGATGACTTCTTCGTGGGTTGGGCCCAGAGCAAAGTGCAGGCGACGGTCGCCTCGGCGTGCTTCGAAGTTGAACAGCACATTTCCAAAGGCTTCACGGCGGCCGGTGCGTTCAAAGATCTCGATCGGCTGCAATGCCGGCATGAACAGTTCGATCGCGCCGGCACGGTCCATTTCCTGGCGGACAATCTCAGAAACTTTGCGAACGGAACGATAGCCGAGCGGCAGCCAGGTGTAGGCGCCGGCCATGAGTTGACGAATGAGCCCGGCACGGAGCATCAGCTGGTGGCTGGGGACTTCGGCTTCGGCAGGAACTTCCTTCATGGTCGGAATAAACGTCTGTGACCAGCGCATGGCAAACCTGAGCAGAGAACCTGGGAATGGGAGGAAAGGGAATTTCAGGTGGATGCTAACAAGTTTTTCGGTTTCTTACAGATCAGATTTGCAGCAAGAGAATCCTGCAAATTCCCTGTCGTCATGGATGAATCAGTACCGGTGAATTCCCGCGACCGCTGCTCTGCCATTTTCCACTCCAACTGCCATCGCCGCGCACTTTCGGTGAGAAACGCAACCGGGGTCTTCAGCCGATCCGCTTGATACGGAGCCGTGTATGCTTAGACTTGCCCTATGTCGTTCCCTGACACTCTGATTCCTCGCTGCTGTTTTCTTGCCGGTCCAACGGCGTCGGGCAAATCTGCGCTCGCAATGTTGCTGGCCGAGCGGCTTGGTGGTGAGATTCTGGCGCTTGACTCGATGACCGTTTACCGTGGCATGGACATTGGCACGGCTAAGGCGGATGCAGCAGAGCGACAGCGGGTGCCGCATCATTTGCTGGATCTGGTGGACCCTGAAGAAGAGTACAGCATCGCGGACTATCTGGCTGCTGCGACTGCTGCGGCGAAAGGCATACTGGAACGTGGAAGGGTGCCGCTCTTTGTCGGAGGCTCAGGTCTCTACCTGCGCGCGTTGTTGCGGGGCTTTTCTCCAGGGCCGGCGGCAAACTGGGATATCCGCGGTCGCTGGGATACCGCCGCACGCGAGCGGGGTCCGGAGTGGATTCACGGAGAGCTCCAGCGAGTGGATCCGCAGACGGCAGCTCGTCTGCATCCGCAGGACTTGCGGAGGATCATCCGTGCTCTGGAAGTCTGGGAGGTTACGGGGCGTCCGATTTCATTGGAGCAGCAGCACGGTCCGCGTCCACCGGAATTGAGACCGCGTCTGGCAGTCTGGCTGGATCCGAATCGTGACACACTGCGAGATCGGATAGCGCAGCGGACGCGGCAGATGCTGAACATCGGCTGGCTGGACGAATCACAGCGGCTGCTGCAGCGCGCTTCCGGTTTAAGTCGTACCGCTGCACAGGCGCTGGGATATCGTGAGCTGTTTCTGCATTTGCGGGGGGAGTTGTCGTTGCCGGAGGCCGTGCTCAGGATTCAGACGAGCACGAGTCAGTTTGCGAAGCGGCAGTGCACGTGGTTCCGCAGTCTCGAGGAATGCTGGCGGCTGGAATTGACGGGCCGGGAGCTTCCCGAGGAAATGCTGGAACGGCTGGCCATGCAGATCGGCGGATTTGCCCCTGCGGTTGCTGTGCATTAACATTCACTGTATGGCAGCCATCGAAGTTCACGATCTGTGTCGGCAGTACAAAGTCTATCGCAAACGCGAAGGCCTGTGGGGAGCTTTGCGCGGGGTATTTCGCCGCGAGTACGAGATTGTCTCGGCGGTACGGAATGTCAGTTTTCAGATTGAGTCAGGCGAGATGGTGGCTTTTCTGGGCCCCAACGGAGCCGGCAAGACAACCACTCTGAAACTGCTCTCCGGTCTCGTCGTTCCCACATCCGGCACTGCCACCGTGCTCGGCCATGTGCCCTGGCTCAGAGAAAACTTGTATCGGCGTCGGTTTTCGCTGGTGACAGGCCAGAAAGAACAACTGTGGTGGGATCTGCCTGCACAGGAGTCCTTTCGGCTGCACCAGGAGATTTATCGGATTCCGCCAGCCGACTATGCCCAGCGTCTGGGACAGCTCACCGAACTTCTGGATGTGGTGCGGCTGTTGTCGCGACCGGTACGTGAATTATCGCTGGGTGAGCGGATGCGGATGGAGCTGATCGCTGCGCTCCTGCATCGCCCTGAAGTGCTGTTCCTGGACGAGCCAACGATTGGGCTCGACGTGGTGAGTCAGCGACGAGTACAGGATTTTCTGAGAACATGGCAGCAGGAGCATGGGATCACGGTGATACTCACCAGTCACTACATGAAGGACGTAGAGGCCTTATGTCGGCGGGCTGTCATCATCAATGCAGGGCAGGTGATTCACGACGGGCCGCTGGCTGCAATTCTTGATCGTTTCAGTCGGCACAAAATTGTGGAACTCCAGTTCTCTGACAATCGGATTCCGAACGACCTCGCGCGATATGGACGACTTCTGGAGACAAGAGCCGCTCGGGTACGCCTTCAGGTAGAGAAGCAGCGTGTTTCTGCGGTACTGGCGGGGATCCTCGATCAGCATTCCGTGGATGACATCAGCGTGCTTGAACGGCCGCTTGAAGACGTGATCGCAGAGTTGTTCGTGGTAGCCGGTGACGCATCGAAGGCAGGTGGCAGCTGATGTCTGCTGCAGAGACCACGCTGGTGGAGGAGGCTCGAGCCCGTTTGCGTCTGAAGTGGCTGGTGCTGCGGACGGCGATCGATGAACGTCTGGCCTATCGCGCCGACTTCGCCTTCTCCACCTTTGTCCGCTTCCTCCCCATCGTCACTCAAATCTTTCTCTGGGTGGCGATTTTCCAGAACGACCCTGAGCGGCAGATGCAGGGCTATCGATTTGCCGACATGGTGGCCTATTACCTGCTGGCAATGCTGGCTCGAGCCTTTTCCAGCATGCCAGGGCTGTCCACCGGAATTGCTGGTTCAATCGCCGATGGTTCGATTCGCAAGTACCTGATTCAGCCAGTGGATATGCTGGACCACCTGTTCTGGCATCGCGTCGCCCACAAGCTTGTGTATTACGTCGTGGCTGCGGGACCCTTTGCATTGGTGTTCTGGCTCTGTCGGGGCTGGTTCCCTGGCTGGCCGGCGTGGCCAGTCACCGCTGCTTTCGTGGCATCGCTGCTGATGGGATTTGTGATTGGGTTTCTGATTGAAGCATGGATCGGGTTGGTGGCGTTCTGGTTTCTGGAAGTCAGTTCGCTGATCTTCATCTACATGATGCTCAGCTACTTTCTTTCCGGCCACATGATTCCCCTGGAATGGTTGTCAGGCTGGATTCCGGGAGTTGAGTGGCTGCCATTCCGACACCTCGCCTGGACTCCGGCGGCGATCATGCTTGGAAAGATTGCTCCCGATGACCTGCCGCAGGAGCTTGCGGTGGAATTTGCGTGGATTATCGCCCTGCTGCTGATCAACCGCTGGACATTTCAGCGAGGCGTCCGGCGATATTGTTCCTATGGCGGCTGAGTGCCTGCCTGATCCGCACTAGTGAAGTGGTCAGATTCCGCACATGGATGCGAGTCTGTCGGCATGTTTTCCGTATGGCATCGGCTGAAAACAGCGGATGGGGTTGGGAGTAAAGCGAAGGCATCGGCCATGCGGCGCCCGTTTTGCTGAGCACTCGTCACATTCCGATGGTTGTGCAGAAGGAGTGCGAGAGGCTGCGAGTACGGACACCCAGGTTGAATTTGTATGTGGACCGATCAAGGCAGCAGTGGGAGTTGCTGGATCAGTCCGGGAGATTCTGGGGGCTGCCGAATGTGGAGAACCCATGGGCTCAGCGGCAGCCGATTTATCCCACGGAAGACACGGAACTGGAACCGATTCCCGGGCATTACAAGTACATGCTGGGATTGCCGTCGGTTGGCGAGGAGAGAGATGCATGAACAGTGAACAGAATCGACTTCGGGAAGCGCGGGAGCAGCTGACGGCGTGGAAACGCTGGGGGCCGTATCTGAGTGAACGGCAGTGGGGCACGGTCCGCGAAGATTACAGCGAAGAGGGCAATGCATGGAATTATTTCACACACGATCAGGCGCGATCAAGAGCTTACCGCTGGGGTAAGGATGGTCTGGCTGGAATCTCGGATGACCGGCAGCGGCTGTGTTTTGCTATGGCACTCTGGAACTGCGGAGGCGGGAGGCGGATGAGTTTTACCGGGACGTGATTCCGCCATCGCTGGGTGCTGACGAGGCCAATGTTATGCGGCAGGCGCTCGCAGGTATGCTTTGGAGCAAGCAATTCTATCATTACGACGTCGACAGGTGGCTGGAGGAACGCGGGTCAGACCCCTTCAAGGCCTCACGGAAGGCATCGCCCGGTTCCCGGATTTCCGCGTGCGGCCGCGTTCAGCGGCGCGCTGTTCGCTGTGCTGTATATGACCAGTCTTATCCTGCTGCGAATGTCCGTACCCGCTGATCCGCGGGATCCCGGAGAATGGCTGGAGGATGCACTGCACCGCAGTCATGTGCGATTGGCACTCAACCTCGTCCCGTTCTCGGGGATTGCCTTCCTTTGGTTCATGGCAGTGCTCCGCATTCGTCTGGGACTGATTGAGGATCGCTTCGTCACGACTGTGTTCCTCGGCAGCGGTCTGCTGTTTTTGGCCATGCTGTTCACTGCTGTGGCAAACGCACGCGTTATTGCAAACCTTGAATGTGGATCCGCAGGTTATACTGGCGAGTGAGGCACATCTTGTGAACTGGGCGATGGTCTTCAGACTGATGAATCCATTTGGAATTCGGATGGAGGCGGTGCTGATTTTTGTAACATCTTCTTCGAGTCTGAGAACAGGACTCCTGGCTCGCTGGCTCTCGATCGCCGGGTTTCCGATTGCCATTGTATTACTGGTGATTATCACAGACTTCGCCGGCGCTGCTCTGCTGTTTCCGTGCTGGGTCCTGCTGGTAAGCATCTGTATGTATCAAGGCTGACTCAGAGGCAATCTGGATTTTTCTGAATTCCTGATTTGTCGGATCATCTGGTCCGAATCACGCTCCATCGCTAACATCTGCGGGCCGCTTCCGTTTCACTTGCAGCCGTTACCCTCAGCACATTCGTGGAGCTTCCGAAACATGCTCAAGTCCGAACTCATTCATCCCCGCATCTCAGAAATCCTCGCCAGGGCCGGCCACAGTGCTAAGGTGCTCATTGCAGACGGCAACTATCCGGCATCCTCGGCCATCGGCCCGAAGGCAGAACTCGTCAGCCTGAACCTTGCCCCCGGACTCGTTACTGTTGCTCAGGTGCTCAAAGTACTCCTCACTGCCATTCCGGTCGAAGCTGTCAACACCATGGGCATGCCGGAAGATGATCCATACCGTTTGCCGCATGATCCACCGGTCTGGACCGAATACCGTTCGATCCTGTCGAGCGCCGGACTGGCACTGGAACTGCAGCCGATTTCTCGCTGGCAATTCTACGATGCCGTCGATTCCCGCGACCACGTGCTCACGATTCAAACAGGTGACCAGGCTCTGTGGGCCAATCTGCTGCTGACTGTGGGCGTTCGCAAACCCAGTCAGTGATCAGATTCCTTTGGGCAGGGGACACACATGGAACCGGAGCGAATCGAGCGACTGGACGATCCTCGCCTCGATGTCTACCGAAATCTTAAATCCACCAACGCCACCCGCGATGCCCGGATTTTCATCGCTGAAGGTCCCACTGTCGTGGAGCGGGTGCTGAAGAGTGGGTTTTCGGTATCCAGTGTCGTGATCAGCGATCGCAAATTCGCCGGTTTTCATTCCCGACTTCCGGTTGATGTCCCCGTCTATCGACTGCGGCAGGAGCTTGCTGAAGAACTGGTGGGCTTTGCATTCCACTGCGGCGTCATGGCCAGCGCCCACCGACGTCCGTCTCTGGCACCCGGACAGTGGCTGCCAGACTCGGGACCGGCACTCGTCGTGGTTGGCGATCGCATCACCGATCCGGAGAATGTGGGCGCCCTGATCCGCATCGCCTCAGCCTTCGGAGCTGCAGGGGTGATTCTGGGACCCGGTTCTGCCGATCCTTTCTCTCGACGCGTGCTGCGAGTTTCCATGGGAAACGGCCTGTTCCTCCCGATTATGGAGACTGCAGATCCCGAAGCACTTCTGCATGAACTTTCTGATCGCCATGGCATGACGATCGCCGGAACACTCCTCGATCCCACCGCATTCGCTCTGTCTGCCCACTCGTTCGCCGCTCGCACTGCACTGGTCTTCGGTAACGAGTATGATGGAATTTCTCCGGTCGTGCAGGCTTGTCTCAACGTGCGGCTGACGATCCCCATGCTCAACGGCACAGATTCACTCAACGTCGCCGTTTCGGCCGGTATTTTCCTGCATCATTATCGCAGTTGTCACCCTCGCTGAGCTGGTTGAACGGTTTGCAGAGCGACCGCAACTTTTCCCCGAAGAGACTTTCCTGGCAATCCCCGCTATAGTCTGCGTCAGGACATACAGCAGACACTTTTCCAGGGTGACCGACTGGTCAATGGTGAACTATGCAGGCGCTGGAATATCTCCGGGAACTGATCTCCTTCCCCAGTGTCAGTTCAGAATCGAACGTGGTGGTCACAGATCAGGCCGAGCGATGGTTGCGACAGCTTGGCTTTGAGACAGAACGCGTCCACTACACAGATGCGTGCGGAGTTCTGAAAAGCAACGTGATTGGTCGTCGTGGACCTGCCGCACCCGGAGGTCTTGCGTGGTTCGGTCACACGGACGTCGTACCTGCGTCGTCATGGAGTCGTCCTGGTGCTGGCCCATGGTCTGCCGAGGTCAGCGATGGTCGTGTGTACGGTCGAGGATCCTGCGACATGAAAGGGCCCGTTGCCTGTATGCTCGCTGCGGCCGCCAGTGTTCAAACGCCACTCGTTGCCCCACTGTGGATTGTCCTGACGGCCGATGAAGAAATCGGGATGCATGGCGCAAGGCATGTGGTCGCACACTCCCAACTGTACCGTGAAATCGTCTCGGCGAGGCCGCGATCAATTATCGGTGAACCCACCTGCCTGCGTGTCGTGCACGCTCACAAGGGCGGACGAACTCTGAAAGTCGTGTCACGTGGTCGAGCCGCCCATTCAAGTACCGGTTTGGGGATCAACGCCAACTTCGCTCTGATTCCCTTCCTCCACGAAGCTGCTTTGGTCAATCACCATCTGGAACACAGCCCGGAATGGCGCGATGATCGTTTCAAACCACCGACCCCGACAATGAATCTGCTGATCACCGACACCAACACTGCTTCAAATATCACGTCGCCACGTTCAGAGTGCACGCTGTATTTCCGTCCGATGCCGGGGCAGCAGTCGGACACCGTTGTGAAGCGGCTTCAGGAATCCGCACGGCAGAATGGACTTGAGTTCAGTGTTACATTTTCCGGTGAGCCGCTGTTTACTCCACCGGATGCCCCCTTCGTCCGCGAACTGCTGGAACTCAGCGGCAGCACGGCCGCGGAAACAGTCGCTTATGGCACCGACGGCGCCGTACTCACGGAACTCTCCTGCCCCGTCGTTTTCGGCCCCGGCGATATCGCTCAGGCACACACCGACGACGAATGGATCAGTCTTGAACAGCTGGATCGAGGAACCCTGCTTTACCGACAGGCCATTGAACGCTGGTGCACCGCACAGTGATTGTTGGCACTGCCGTGTCGCCCGCACCTTCACCCTCGACTCGCCTCCACCTCCAGCGGAGATACCATGTGGCTTGATTCAGTGCGGCCTGCTGACAGCACGACCGTTCGCTTCACCCTCTGAGCCGCTCTGTCGATCACCAGAAAAAACACCGGTGTCAGAAAGATCCCGAACAGCGTTACGCCCAGCATCCCGCTGAAGACCGCTGTACCCAGAGCTCGCCGCATCTCGGCGCCCGCTCCCGTGGCGAACACCAGTGGCACCACGCCAAGAATAAAGGCAAAGGATGTCATCAGGATCGGTCGCAGACGCAGCTGACAGGCTTCAAGGATCGCGCTCTCCACATCAGCTCCCTGCTCCCGCCGCAGTTTCGCGAATTCAACAATCAGAATTGCATTTTTGGAAGCCAGTCCAATCAGCACGACGAAGCCGATCTGAGTGAAGATATTGATATCCATTTCAGCAGTTGCGACGCCGGCGATCGAACACAGCACGCACATCGGCAGCACAAGGATGACTGCAAGCGGGAGTGTCCAGCTTTCGTAGAGTGCAGCAAGCACGAGGAATACGAAGGCAATCGAGCCTGCGAAGAGCAGCAGTCCAGTGTTCCCGGAGGTACGCTCGAGAAAGGACAATTCGGTCCACTCCGCAGCCATGGATGCCGGCAGTTCAGCCAGAGCAAGCTTTTCCAGCGCAGCGATGCCTTCTCCACTACTGACTCCTGGCGACGTATTCGCCGTGATGGCTGCCGCTGGATACATATTGTATCGAGTGACCATCAGCGGTCCGCCAATTCGATCGACAGCAGCAACAGACCCGAGCGGAATCATGCGGCCGTCACTGCTGCGAACATGAAGTTTCTGAACGTCTTCCGGCCGATCACGCCATGCATGATCCGCCTGAACCACGACCTGCCACGTGCGGCCATACATGCTGAAGTCGTTGATGTAACGCGATCCAAGGAAACCCTGGAGCGTTCCGAAGAGTTCAGCCATGGAGACGCCCATCGCAAGGCACGCATCGCGATTGACGTTCACGAACAGCTGAGGAGCATTCACATTGAAGACACTCAGCGTGCCTCGCAGCTCCGGACGCTCGGCTGCCTTCCGGACAAGGTTGTCTGTCTGTTCCTGCAGCGTCTTCAGACCGGCATCGCCACGGTCCTCAACCATCAGCTTGAGTCCCCCCGCGCGGCCCAGTCCGGAGACGGCCGGTGGTGGATTGATGCTGACAGTCGCTTCGGGAATTCGGCTCGCATACTGTTTCAGAAGTGCGTCCTGAATGACAGAGGCGGTGAGTCCCCGAGGCAGTCGCTCGGGGAAACTGTCAAGGATAATGAACATGGAACAGAAGTTCGACGCTCGAGCCCCCAGCTGGAATGAGTTGCCGGCGATGGCGTTGATGCTTTTAACGCCCGGTGTGGCCAACGTGATTTCCTCAACACGCTCCAGCGTCCGCAAGGTGCGTTCAGAAGCGGCTGCATCGGGAAGCTGCACACTGCAGACCAGATATCCTTTGTCCTGAGTGGGAATAAAACCGGCAGGCAGTGAATTGAAGCCGGCCCAGGTCAGCAGCAGTAGTCCGCAATAGAGCAGGAGCACCAATGCCGGAAACCGCAACAGGCGACGTGTCATCGATGTGTGGGCACGAACCGACAGCTGCATGCTGCGATTGACAAGTCTGAAGAGCCATCCCAGAAGCAGATCAAGCAGTCGCGTGAACCAGTCTTTGGAACCGTGCGCGGGCCGCAGCAGGAGCGCCGAGAGGGCAGGGCTGAGCGTCAGAGAATTCACCGTGGAAATGGCCGTTGAAATAGCAATCGTAAGCGCGAACTGACGGAAAAATTCACCGACGATTCCGGAAACGAATGCACACGGCAGGAATACGGCCGACAGCACCAGTCCCACAGCAATCACTGGCCCCGTTACATCCTGCATCGCTCCAATCGAAGCTTCTCGTGGGGCCATTCCCTGTTCGATCCGCCGCTCAACAGCCTCGACCACCACAATCGCGTCATCAACCACAATCCCGATCGAAAGCACGAGTCCGAACAAAGTCAGATTATTCAGGCTGAAGCCCACCGCTGCCATGGCCGCAAATGTACCAATGATTGCAACCGGCACCGCGATGAGCGGGATGATGGCAGGACGCCAGCCCTGCAGAAACAGCAGGACCACCAGAGCCACCAGGATCACGGCATCCCGAAGCGATTTGAAGACCTCGCGGATGGATTCGCGAATGAAAGGCGTTGTGTCATAGCCGGCTTCAAACATCATACCTTCAGGAAAGTCGGCGGATAACTCACGAACTGTTTCCTTGACAAGGTCCGCTGTTTCAAGCGCGTTGGCGTCGGGCAGCTGAAAGATGGCCAACCCCACCGTAGGCTTTCGGTTGAAGCGATTGTTGGTTTCTTCTGCGCGGGCCGCCATCTCAACCCGACCCACATCACCCAGACGCAGCGTGCGTCCGTCCGGCAGTGCACGAACAATGATCTGTTCAAACTCCGCTGGCGATTCCAGACGACTGCGAATGGTCAGCGGCAGCTGCCACGTCCTCGGGCCGGCCGTCGGGGCCTGACCAAGCTGACCCAGCGCGACTTCTGCGTTCTGTTCCCGAATCGCACCGGAAACCTCAGCGACCGTCAGACCACGTGCCGCCAGTTTGTCAGGATCCAGCCAGACACGCATGCTGTAGTCCCGCTGCCCAAACACTCGCACCTCACTTACGCCCGGCAGCCGCGCGAGTTCGTCTACCAAATGCAGCTTGGCATAGTTGCTTAGATAGAGCTGATCGTAACGACCGTCGGGTGAGTTGATGCTGATCTGGAGCAGGATGTCCGGAGAACGCTTGCGTGTGGTGACCCCGGTACGCCGCACAGCCTCCGGGAGTGTGGGCAGAGCCAGACTGACGCGGTTTTGAACACGTACCTGCGCGAGATTCAAATCAATTCCAGGACGGAATGTGACGGTCAGCGCGTACGACCCGTCGTTCGTGCTGGAAGAATTCATGTAAAGCATGTCTTCGACGCCGTTGACACGCTGCTCGATCGGTGCCGCTACGGTTTCGGCGACCGTTTGAGCACTTGCGCCGGGATAATTGCAGGCAACCTCGACTGTTGGCGGTGCAATCGGCGGATACTGAGCCAGCGGCAGCTTCTGCAGCGCAAGCGCCCCGACCATCGTGATCAGAATCGATATCACAGCGGCGAAAATCGGGCGGTCTATGAAAAAGCGAGAGAATCCCAAGAATGCGGTCCAGCGATGGGCAACGGGTGCAATGGCTGTCAGAGGTTACCACGAACCCGGCAATATTCCGAGCACAAAGCACTGGAAATCTCAGCCCCCGCACCACCCCTCACTCGCTCAGAAAACCGTCGCAAAAACTCGCGACACGCATGCAGCCCCGCGATTGACAACCGGCACACTAGCGGTCCATCACCGAATGCCCCGGCATCACATTTCGATCCGAAACGCTGTGGCTGATCGAACGCACGCCCGGAGCAGGGCCGTACCAGCCAGTGTGAGGAATTGCGTTTCGCGGTACAACCCACGGTGGATCCAGAGAATTCACTCGAATCCAGCCGTAACGCGAATCCGGGACCATAATACCCGGACCCTGTACGCGGGATGCAGCAGACGAGGTCACTGAAGTGCCGTTGAAATTCGGGGCCAGTGGCAGCGGGTCTGCAAAGAGTGAATGACCGGCGAGCGGAATCGAATCCTCATGCTGCATTGCCATGCGTCGTGGTTCATCCACCGACTGCGGATCCGGTGCCACGACTCGCGGCTGGGCCGCTGCAACTCGGGGCGCGTCCATGGAACTTGTATTGTCAGGAATCTCGATCGATTTCTGCACCCGCTGCGAACGTCGTCGGGCGATATCGGACGCCACAGCGCGACTGTCGCTGCTCATCAGCGGCTCGGCCCGATCGTCCATTGCCACTTCAGTGGGAAGTTCGCCTGCATAGGGACGCTGGGAATCACGCGGCCGCGTTCGAGCAGGCTGCCATGGACGGGCCAGGGCCGGGGCCGGGGCCCGGGCCGGGGCCGGAGCTTGAACGACCGGCTGCTCTGTCGGTGGTTGTGGCTTCGTCCCCGTGGCCTCGGCCATCGCTGCCGGAGGAGGCACAGCTTCCCGCTTTGCAAATTTCGGAGTCATCAATCGAGCACTGGGAACTTCAGCGGCTGCAGGCGATGCCCGTCGCCCCGCCGTTGACCGTGAAGTGCTCACATTGCGAAATGCAGTCTCGGTCTGAGAAGTTGGAAGCACGCCCTCGGGGGCTCGGGCAATCAGCGGCTGTGCTCGTTCCACAGTTTGCCGTGGGACCCCGACGACAGCCGAACCAGCCCTCACGGCATTCAGCGGCACCGCCCGTTCAGACTTCTCTGCAGGCGACTCTACTTCCTCCCAGCCTTTGTCGGCAGGTGTCAGTGGCTCACCGGCCAGTCGCTCGTTCATCCTCGGCTCTGAAACCCGTTCACGTCTCGATGTCGCAGCCGGGGCTGACGGTCCCGCACTTCGAGGAACAAGCTCGATCTCCCAGCTGTCCGACGATGGCGAACCACCGGCCGCTCTGGAATCTGCCTGCAACAGCTGTCCGGCTGGAAGCAGGAGCCCGGCCATCAGCACCGATAATACACCGGCGGCCCACCAGAACTTCTGCAAGCTGTTTGTCGCCATGACGAACCGTCCAGGACTAATGGCTCGAACCCGCCTGCAGCACACGCTGCAGCGGTCCCCCCTCGAGAAGTTCGACAAACACGCAAACTCAACCGCATCGATTCACTGACTCCCACAACCGGTTTTTCAACTGCAATCCAAATGATCCATCAAAACAACGCAGATGCCCCATTTTAACTGTGTGGCGTCGTCCGCGGGCAGGCATGCGGAAGTGTCTGGAAGCGGGAAAGCGTTTCAAGGATGCGCCGACAGGCTTTCTCATGGTGACTTGAAATTTCCACCCATGGCCATTCCGGCACGCTGGTCAGCGCCTTGAGTTTCCCTGTTTGTATTTTCCTCAAACTCCATGGCTTTCACCCCGGATTTCAGGTGACAAAGGCCGAAGAATTCTGGTAGTCTCTCGTGCACATCTCGCTCGCCCGCCCCCTCTCCCTCCTCCCGGCTTCCCTGCCCGCCATGCAACGCCTCAGAATTGCCGTTGTCTGCCTGCTTTTTGTGCTGCCTCCCGGCATGGCTGCCCCCGTTGCGTACGCGCAGGCTGGCATCGATTTCGACAACGACATCCAGCCCATTCTTACGCGGTTTGGCTGCAACAGCGGTCCGTGCCACGGTAAAGCTCGCGGGCAAGGTGGTTTTCAGCTTTCACTGCTTGGCTTTGATTCTCAGCAGGACCACGACGCAATTACGAAAGAAGGCCGTGGCCGGCGTGTTTTTCCGGGTGCCCCGGAAGACAGTCTGCTCTTCACCAAGCCCACCGGTCTGGTTCCCCACGGTGGCGGGCGTCGCTTTGAACCGGACGGCCCGGAGGCCGCCACACTGCTCCAGTGGATTCGTGAAGGGCTTCCCCGACGTGCGGCGAACGCACCTTCACTTGTCGGCATTTCCGTCTCTCCGGCTGCCATCACGTTCGCCCCCGCGCAGACACAACAACTGACCGTGACCGCACGCTACAGCGACGGCACAACACGCGATGTCACTCGACTGACCGCGTTTCAGTCCAGTGAAGCACCTGTCGCGGCAGTCAGCGAGTCCGGTTTGATCACTGCCGGCAGCATCACAGGCAGCGCCGCCATCATGGCCCGGTTCCTCGGACAAATCGCGGTCTGTGACTGCACCATTCCACGCACACAAGTGATCCCGGCCGACGTCTACGCGGCGCTCCCGCGTCGCAACTTCATCGATGGCCACGTCTGGGATCGACTCCAGCGTCTGAATATCACCCCTTCACAACTCTGCGATGACCATACGTTCCTTCGCCGGGCGTTCACGGATATCATCGGACGCATTCCTTCCGCCTCCGAAACCACGGCCTTTCTCGACGATCCGACGCCCTCCCCGGACAAACGCGCCCAACTCGTTGATCACCTGCTCAGGCAACCTGAATTCGCCGATCACTGGGCAAACAAATGGGTCGATCTGCTCCGTCCCAACCCGTACCGCGTCGGCATTAAGGCGGTCTTCAACTACGATCACTGGATCCGGCAGTCCTTCCATGATCGCAAACCTTGGGACCAGTTCGTTCGCGAACTGATTACGGCCCGCGGCAGCACGTTTCGCAACGGTGCCGTCACACTGTTCCGTGACCGTCGCGAACCCGAAGAAGTCACCACGCTCGTCAGTCGCCTCTTCGTGGGAGTCCGGCTGGAATGTGCCAAATGTCATCACCATCCCTTCGAGATTTGGGGGCAGGACGACTTCTACAGCTTCGCAGCATGGTTCGCGCGGATCGGACGCAAAGGGACTGGTCTGTCTCCCCCGATCTCTGGTTCCGAAGAATTCTTCTTCGCCGGCAGCTCCGGTTCTGTCAAGCATCCAGTGACCGGCGCTGAGATGTCACCGCGGCCTCTCTTCGGCGATGCTCCCGCTCCCGATTCCCACCCTGATCCCCGCGAGTCGCTTGCTGCGTGGATCACGTCTCCCCAAAATCATCTCTTCGCACAGGTGATGGCCAACCGTGTCTGGGCCGACCTGATGGGACGCGGGCTCGTCGATCCCGTCGATGACTTTCGCGCCACCAATCCACCTTCCAACGCCCCGCTCCTCACTGCTCTGGGAAACCATTTCCGCGATTCCCGATACTCCCTCACCGAACTCATTCGTACCATCACCAATTCCCACGTCTATCAACTCAGCTCACTCCCCAACGAAACCAACTCGGCTGACACCAGTGGTTATTCTCGTCACTACCGACATCGTCACCGCGCCGAAGTCCTGCTCGATTCGCTCAGCCTGATCACCGGCATTCCCCAGGAATTCGCCGCCATGCCCCCGGATTCCAACAGCAAACAAATCTGGACCCACCGCTCAGACTCCCTGTTCCTCGACACCTTCGGTCGCCCTGACCCCAATCAGGATCCACCGTGCGAACGCACATCAGAATCCACCGTTGTCCAAAGCCTGCACCTGATGAATTCAGAAAAAATTCACGGCGAGGTCGTCAGTGACAAAAGCGCCTTTAAACTGCTCGCCGATTCCGATAAGTCCCCCGACCAGCTCGCCGCCGAACTCTACCGCAGAATCTACAGCCGCAATCCCTCCCCCGAAGAAATCCAGCTCGTCCGTGATCTGCTCAGCGATCCCTCCGCCAGCCGTCGTCACGTGCTGGAAGATCTCGCCTGGGCAATGCTCAATTCCGCAGAATTTGTCATTCAGGATTAATCCCGCCCCACGATAAGGCTGCTCCCATGGCCATACTGAAACGCTGTGATGGAATTACCCGCCGCGACGCCCTGCAATTTGGGCTCGGAGGATTTCTTGGTACCGGTCTTGTCGACGGACTTCGGGCTCAGGCCGCCTCCCGCTCAGCCGGCACTCCCTCCGGTCCCGCCAAATCCTGTATCCTCATCTGGATGGATGGCGGACCCACACATTTTGAAACCTTCGACCCCAAGCCCGATGCCCCGGCCGAATATCGCGGCGAATTCACCGACATTCCCACTGCCGTCCCCGGAGTGGCCTTCTCGCAGCACATGACACAGCTCGCCGGTGCTCTCGGTGACTATGCCATGATCCGCTCCATCCGCCACGATCAGGGTAACCACGGCGCCGGCAATCATTACATGATGACAGGTGCTCCTCCGCGTATCCCCGTCGGCTGCGGCGCTTTCGTCAGCTTCCACCCCAGCATCGGGTCCGTCGTCGCAAAAGAACTGGGCCGCGATAATGGCCTGCCCGCCTACTTCAGCATGCCCCAGATGTCCCGGTCAGGCGGCCCCAATTTTCTCGGTGCCAGATATGCTCCGTTTGTCGTTGGCGATGATCCCAATAATCAGCGATTCAAAGTCCGGGACGTTGCCCTCCCTCGCGAACTCAGCGAAACCCGATTCACCTCCCGTACCGATCTCCGCAGCAAAGTCGATCGGATGCTCCGCATTCGCGATGAAGCCGCCGGAGATCCCTCGCTGGCTTTCGACGAGTACTACCGCCAGGGACACGATCTGGTTACGTCCCCCGAAGCCCAGAAAGCCTTCGACATTCATCAGGAACCTGATGAAGTCCGGGACCGTTACGGCCGCAATAGTTTCGGGCAGCGTTGCCTGCTCGCTCGAAGACTCGTCGAAGCCGGCGTACCCTTCGTGACGGTCTACGACGGTGGCTGGGATCACCATGCCGACCTCTTCGGAGCCCTCACAAAACGACTTCCTGCATGGGACAACTCCGTCGCCGCTCTGATCCTTGATCTCAAACAACGCGGTCTTCTCGACTCCACACTCGTGCTCGCACTCGGAGAATTTGGCCGCACCCCGAAAATCTCAACGCTCTCCGGTCAGACTGCAGCCGGCCGAGATCACTGGGCCAACGCCATGTCCGTACTCATGGCTGGCGGCAAAACACCCGGCGGCGCTGTCATCGGAGCCACCGATCGCAAAGGCTATTCCGCTGTCGATCGCGTCCTCTCCCCAGAGAACTTCGTCTCCACCGTCTATCACAAACTCGGTATCGACCCCGACAAAGTTGTCTACACTCCCGAAGGTCGCCCCACACACCTCGTCAGCGATCCTACTCCAATCCGGGAACTCATCTGAAACTCGCCATGCCCTTTTCCCGACGCGTTCTATCCAGCTCCGACCTCGTTTGCCGAGCGCTCCCAGTCAGACCCGCCCTCGCGCTGCTGCTCATCACCCTCCCTTACGCCACTGCCGCAGATCCACCCGCGATCGATCGTATCTTTCCCTCCGGTGGTCAGCGAGGCACCACAGTTAACGTGCGCATTGCCGGCAAAGTGGGTGACGGCGATGTTCGCTGCCTCTCCTCGCTCCCCAACGCCCCTCCCTTCGCCTTCACGCTCAACGAAAAACGCGATGCAGCCGATATCGCCATCCCCCCTGATGCCCCGGTCGGCGTCCACTGGATTCGACTCGCCAATCCAGCCGGCGCAACGGAACTGCGTCCGTTCTTCGTGGGGACCATTCCCGAAGTCACCGAAACCGAACCCAATGCCCGCATCGCTGAAGCCAATCCGCTCAGTGGCGAAGCCGTAACTGTCAATGCGGTTCTGGAAAAATCAGGCGATGTGGATACATACGCTGTGACTGTTCCAGCCGGTCGCACGCTCGTTGCATCCATCACCGCCAATCGTATCCTGAAGTCTCCGATGGACGGAGTGCTGCAGATTGTCGATGCACGCGGGACAGTGGTCGCCCAGAATGACGACGACTCGTCCCGTGATCCGCTTGTTGAGTTCACTGCGCCCGCTGATGGCACATGGTATGTCCGAGCATTCGCCTTCCCCGCAGAACCAAACAGCTCGATTGCCTTCGCGGGCGGAGCCGATTACATCTATCGTCTCACCGTCACCTCCACCGCCTGTCTCCATCACACCGTTCCGCTCGCCCGCCAGTCCGGTACCGGCGAACTGCGTCTTCAGCTTCAGGGCTGGAACCTGACCACGCTCGAAGCCGTTCTTGGCGCCAACCACACAGCGCTCGAAGGCCCGTTTGCCCTGCCCGTAAAGATCGCCTCCATCCCGGAACCCGTTGTCGTTGAAGAACAGCTGGCTCCCGAACGCAGCCTCACGCCCCCAATCGCCGCCAGTGCGCGAATTGCCGCTGCCGAACCGGATGAGTTCACGCTGATCGCAGTAAAAAACGGCAGATACAGCATCAGCGCAGAAGTCGAAGAGTTTGCGTCGCTGCTCGACCCCGTGCTGACTCTCACAGACCCCGCTGGCAAAGTCCTGAATGAATCCGACGACAGCGATCGGGGTGACCGTGACTCACGAATCGACTTCACTGCCGCCGTTGACGGTGCCCATCGAATTACTGTCCGCGACCGCTACCTCAGCTTCGGACCCCGCTTTTTCTACCTCCTCCGCTGCACACCCACCTTGCCAGTCGCAAGCCTGTCCGTCAAATCCTCTGCCATCACCATTCCTGCCGATAAACCAGCCGAAATCCCCGTCACGATCACCCGCCGCAATGGTTACGCAGAAATCCTCGATCTCCGCATCGAAGGACTCCCTGAAGGCGTCACCGCTGAATGCCCGCAGTCGGCCAAAGACGGTGATTCGTCCAAATCCGTCACGATCAGGCTCAGTGGTCGCCCCGCCGACCCGGCCCCATGGTCAGGCCCGATTCGCATCATCGCCACACCCGCTTCCACCGCCACACCCCCGATGCCTCTCCCCGTCAACTGGGACGCCCCAGATGGTACCGCGATCCCGGAACTCTGGTTGACAGTCCCTGCAAAGGCCGGAACGTAACGCCCCGTTCGCCCGCTGGCCTTCCGCCATGACATCGGCTTTCTCTGAATCGAAGTGAAAAAGCAGTGACGTCCCGCCAAGAGTTCACCGCACGACGGGTGCAGCGTCATGCGAGGAAGTCCAAACCCGCACGATACGCAGGAATCCGTCACAGTTTTGTCCGGTGGATCCTTTCCCCGGCCACCCCTTCGATTTGTGAGGTTCGGCTTTGGTTACAATCAGACGCATCGAATGATACGGGCGGCTTTTTGCGTTTGTACTGGTCAGACGGGACTGAGAGTTTGGCCTCTGGAGCGATATTGAAAAACGGAGGACGATTTTGGGGTAGCTGTTTGGAGGAATGCTGGGGCCAGCCCCATGGCGTTGAAGTTCTCTCTATCCTCGCGAAAATCGGCCACAATCCCCCCTCTCCCCGGTCCGGGGAGAGGGGAGTCAGATGCTGTTTCCGCAAGGACTTCACGGCCATTGGGGGGCAGCCCCCAGACCCCCGGGACTGTTCGGTTCAGAGAACCTTTCGACGGCATCTCTCAGGCGGTCGGGTTGCTTTCCAGCGCAGCTCTGAACTTCTGTGTTCAGCTCGTGCCTGTCAAGCGTCTTCGTGCCTGCCATTGCTTTGAGGCTGGAAGGGACTGGTGCGGACGTGCGTCATCCCGGAGATCTTCGCGAACTGCCTGAGTTCGTTCGCGATGACCTGCGGGCGATTGTCAGAGATGATCCGCGGGCGAGCGTGCGGGAAACGCTCGCGCCCCTGCTGCAGAAGTAAAGCGGCTGCTGTACTTTTTCAGTTTGCCTGGTTTGTGCCGTGGTTCACATAGAGCCTGACGTTGCCAGTCGCGCGGCCGCCGGCGAGGATATCGGGTTGGCCGTCGCCGGTGAGGTCGGCGACGGTCAGGTCTTCGGTCGCGATTCCACCGGCGTCAAGAACCTGCTGGCGCCACTTCTGGCCATTGCCGTCGGTATTCCACCAGACCTCAACGCCGAATTTTTCGGGTGTGTCACTGTGGCCAAAGATCAATTCGTCAACGCTGTCGCCGTTGAGATCGGCAGCCCAGAGGGCATGTCCGCGACGGAAACCTTCGTGAATGACAGTGCGGGGCCAGGAATTGCCAGCATCGTCGCCGGCGGCGGGTGCGGGTTCGGGATAAACGGCCAGCTGATCGCCATGCATGGGTTCGACGGCAGCCATCCAGCGACGACCATTTTTCAGTCGTCCGACGCGAACTTCGCCGGCGCCGTTCAGATTTGCATCAGACTGATCGGTTTTGCCGGGGGCGAGTCGTCTGCTGTTCCAGTTATCGCCGTGCTTTTGAATCAGTGTCAGTCCTTCGCGGCTGGCGGTGATGGTATCAACAGGAGCAGTACCGTCGAAATCGAGGTGCAGGTGGTTGTGCATGCGGTTGAGTTGAGCGTTGAGAACCGTGGAGGGCCAGCGTTGCACCGCGGGATCTTTGGGAATTTCAAAGGCCAGCAGTCGCACACCGTTGCCGCTGCTGGCGTTGAGTGGTGAAACGACCAGCTGAGGGCGCCCCGTTCCAAGGACATCAGCCCAGCGGATGCGATGGACTGAGGTCTCTTCACCGATGGCGTGCACATTCCAGAGCCCTTCACCGCTGGCGGGACGGCTGATCCAGTGGAGCGTTCCGGTTTTTGTCCAGCCGGCGCCGATGGCGAAGTCGATCTGTCTGTCGCCGTCGATGTCGTGCGCGGCGAAGCAGACGTTGTCGGGCGGCGTCTGGTCCTGAAGAATGACATGTGATTTCCACGATGGTTGTTCGTACCAGACCACTCGATTATTTGTGAGGGCAACTGCATCGTTGTCGCCGTCGCCATCGACATCCGCTGCGGTCACTGCATAGACAACGCGACCGGCCGCCGGATCCAGTTCCAGCATCCGAAAGGTGGCGGGATATTCGTCGGCCAGCGAGTCAGTGGCTGCGACTGAGGAGAGCAGGATTGTTGCGATTAAGGACCGGAGCTGGAGCATGCGGACACCTTGCTGTGGGACATCGGCGGAGGCGCAGGGGTAAAGCGAGGCTGGGTGGTTTGCGATGCGGCAGTATACAGGAACGGCCACAATCCTCAGCCCTGAATGCTGGTTTCAGCCGCGAGTGCTGGTAAAGGACGAGGAAAAGCGGAATTTCCGATTGCTTCGCCGTTTTTTGGTTCTGCCGATTTTTTCGTTACAACCCCTCCAGACTGCCCCGTCGTGACATTCACTCCCGGAATTCCCGGCGACACCAGAATTTCCTGCCGATAATCGTCGTTGACCGGCGGAAACTGCCGATAAACCGTTGACTCCCCAGACTGGCATTTGCTGTGAGGCTTCTCCGCGTCATGCGCTGCAACTCGGTATCTCTGCCCCACCCCAATCGCCGCGGCGCAGTTCTGAGCATGGAACTGGTGCTGGTGCTGCCGTTGTTTCTGCTGCTGATTTTCTCGCTGGTTGAGTTTTCGATGCTGACAGCCGGGCAGGCGCGAGTGGCTTCGGCTGCTCAGGCCGGAGCTCGATACATGAGTTTGTCGGGTGCTGAAGAGACGGCCGTGCAGGAGCGAGTTGCCCAGGTACTTGGTGCGGATTTTTCTGCGGTCTGCAGCATCGCAGTGCAACCAGCCAGCTACGCGGGGGAAACCGGCTATGTAACAGTGTCTGTGCCCATGCAAAGTGCCAGTCCTGACCTGCTCTGGTTCATCGGTTTTGGTCTTGCAGGCCGTTCGCTCGAAATGCGGGCGGGTATGGTGGCAGAGCGATGTGCTGCCCCCGTCAGTGCTGAGGCGCCGATTCCGAACATCGGCATTTAGTTTTTTCTTCCGGAAGATTTCAGAAGTCCCAAGACGATTTCAGGAGCCCACCTGTGAGACTGACACCCTGGATGCTGACCGTTGCCGTCTTCGGCATCATCTGCACACTGGCGGCGGGCTACTTTATGAAGATGGCCTTCAACCCTGCGCAGACGGCTGAGCCCCAGCGTGAGCGACGCACGCTGCCGATGGCGGTTTCTGAAATTGCGGCAGGGACTGTGATTACGCGTGCTCACCTTGGGAACGGCCCCTGGGACCGTTCGCAGCAGCTGGAGCCCGACACACTGATCAACATTGATACGATCGTAAACCGCATCGCGCGTGAAAAGATCGATCCCGCGAAGCCGCTCCGTGGTTCGATGTTTTACCCGATTGGCGACTTTCCTGAGATTGACGTTGCCGAGGACAAGCGTGCGGTGGTGGTGCAGGTGAGTCCGACCACAGCTGTGCTGAACAGCAAACTCAAACCGGGGCAGTTTGTCGATGTCCAGCTGACAGTTCAGAACCTGAATATTTCTCCCAACATTCAGCCTCAGAATCCCCTGTTCGGCCGAAACTCGGCGACGATGTCTGATGCAATGACGGCAACGTTGTTCAAGGGCGTGAAGGTCATCTCTGTGAATCGCGGCAGCACTTCGACAACGCTGCAGAACGCTCAGGCCAACGCCAACAGTGTCACGCTGGAACTTGATGAAGACCAGGCCCGAGTCTGCCTGCTTGCTCAGAAGCGTGGTGACATTGACCTGATCTACAGCAAGGCGGGTCCCGGGGATGGTGGCATCGCGATTGATGCCAGTGAAGAAGACCGAGTGTTCTTCCTTGAGATACTGGGACTGCGGAGCCCCACATTGAAGCAGCCATTCCGAACGGAACATTATCGCGGATCGGGCTTTTCTGATGCTTATTTTCAGGACGGCGAGCGAGCGGATGTTCGGGGACAGCGGGGTCAGCAGTCTGCACCCGCTCCGCAACCTGCAGGCCCCAACGACTCGGTGGACGCCGGATCAGCGGCTGACGATGGCACACCTGCAGCGTTGCAGTCAGATTCGTCGGTGTACTGAGTTTTTTCCGTTTCCGCGGGATTCTCGGAGCTTTTTTCATGATTGCTCTGCCGCGTCAGTTCTCCGCGCCGGCATCCCGGCGCGGTGTTGTCTCGGTCTGGACGGCTGGTGTGCTGTCCTTCTGCGGATTCTCGGCGTTTATCGTGATCAGCATCTGGCTCGATTCCGGGCGGTTGCTGCACGCGCGACACGCGACCGAGTCTGCAGCTCTTGCGGCTGCGCACGCGTGGTTGTCGGATGATCTGCTGAGAGCGAATCAGGCGTCCTTTGAAACTGAGGGCCGAATGATCCGCTGTCGCGAGGCCGCCGATCAGGCTCTTGACGGGTACCGCAATCAATCTGCTCCCCTGCAGATGGGTATGATGGATCCGCAATACATCTGGAAGTCCGGAACGACCCCCGATACGGCTCAGGGGCAGGTCCCGGTATCAGTGCGGATCTCTGTTCCGGACGCGGTTCCTGCCACATCAATCGGCCTTGCCAAATTGCTCACCGGTCAGGCACTGACCGCAGCTTCCACTGCAGCGATTGAGAACCATCCGGCCGCGCTTTGTCCCGCGCCCGATTGCAGCATCCCCTTTCTCCCATTTGCGGCGATCGAAGATCTCGGGGGAGCATGGACTCAGCTGATCGATCAGCAGACGGGTGCCGACGCCTGGTCCTGGAATCCGCAGACTCGCCGCTTTGAAGTCGGTCCGGATGGAATCCCTGAGATCACCGTGAGGCTGAGTACCGACAACTCGTCGGATTCTGAACCGAGCCTTGTGCCGCTGAAGCTGCAGTCCCGGCTCGCAGCCAGCGTCCCTCTGCCGACTCATGCAGAAATCATCCGCAGCGGTCTCACGCGGCAGTGCCTTGAAGGGCTGGGGCTCGGGGAACTCAGGTATCCCTCAGAGTTTCCCGGAACGACTCTCACCATCGAGGAAATCAGCCAGTGTCTTGCCGCGTTTGAGGCATTCCCGGCAGAACCGAGGATTTTGAGTGTGGCATCCGCGCTGCCGGCCGCGATTCCCGTGAATTCAGGAGTTCCTGCCGACCCGGTGAACCCGGCAGACCCGTCGATTTCAGCGGACGCGTTGATTCCAGCAGACCCTGTGATTGCTTCCGACGCGGCGGCAACTGAACCTGCTGCGTTGAGTGTTTCCAGCCTGACAACTTTGCCACTCCTTCGTCCCGTGGCGGTGCGTGTGGCGAGTCTGACGCTGACGTCTGCCAGTTCGGCGAGGGTGACATTTCAGCCGTGTGTACTGGTGTCTTCGCTGATTCGATCGGACCTTCAGGTTCCGCAATCGCGTTGTGTTTACAGTGTGCGGCTGATTGAGTAGCGTTCGCGTTGAATCATCCGCGTCGCTGGCTTCTCACCTGAAACATCTTTACCTGAAAATCTATGCCCGCATCACTCCCGACTGGTTTTTCGGCATCCGGCATCACCTGTGGCATCAAAGCCAGCGGCAAGTCAGATTTGGCGTTGTTTGTATCGGACCATCCTGCAGCGGCAGCTGGAGTTTTCACGACGAACAAAGTGTGTGGTGCTCCGGTGATCGTTTCGCGGCGGCGGGTTCCATCGGAGCATGCGCGGGCGGTGGTCATCAATTCCGGAAACTCGAATGCGGCAACTGGGGAACCGGGGATACGGGATGCAGAGTCAATGACGGCACTCGTGGCGGCCGAGCTTGGCTGTCAGCCTGAAAGTGTGCTGGTGTGTTCCACGGGAGTGATTGGAGTTCCATTACCGATGGGGCTGCTGGAGGCTGGAATTCCTGCAGCAGCCGGAGAGCTGGGGCGTTCTGATGAACATCTGTTGTCAGCAGCCACGGCGATAATGACAACGGACACGGTGCCGAAGTTGTTTTCGGTGGTTATGGAACTGTCGGCTGGCAGTATTCGGGTATCCGGAGTCTGCAAGGGTGCGGCGATGATCGCGCCGAACATGGCCACAATGCTGGGCCTTGTCATGACGGATGCGCGGCTGACTTCCGACCAGTGCTCGCAGATGCTCAGACGGGCAGTTGAGCAGACGTTCAACTGCATCAGTGTTGACGGGCATACGAGTACCAGCGACACGGTGCTGATGCTGGCGGGTGGGGCCGCGGAGTTTGATGTTTCCGCTGCTGATCTGGAGTTAATCTCTGAGGCAGTCACAGAAGTCTGTCGGCTGCTGGCGACCAGCATTATTCGTGACGCCGAGGGGGCCGATCATTTCATCACGATCGACGTAAGGGGCCTTGCCAGTCGCGAGGATGCATTCCGCATGGCGAAGGAGATTGCCAACAGCCCGCTGGTAAAGACTGCGATTACGGGAGGCGACCCGAACTGGGGGCGAATCGTATCTGCTGCAGGTTATGCCGGGGTTGACTTCGATCCAGCGTGGTTGTCGCTGCAGATCAATGGCACTGAAGTTTATCGTGCGGGGACTCCTGTGCCGTTCGACAACGCTGCTTTAAGCCGCAGCATCAAATCGAACCGCGACGTGCACCTTGAGCTGACACTGGCTGGCGGTCCTGCTTCGGGCCATCAGGCAGCGCGATTCTGGACGTCCGACCTGACTGCGGAATATGTGCGATTGAATTCCGAGTACACTACTTGAATCAGCGGTGTGTTATCCGTGGTGACTATGCAGCAGAGCGAGAGGCCAGTTCGCCATAGATCAGGCCTCCACGAACAACTGCAGTATCAGGATCTGCGACAGTCTGCAGCTGATATTTGCATCCGTCCCTGGACAATTCGCCAAGAAGGGCTGCCGCAAAGCCCGGCATTAAGCTCAGTCCACCCGCCAGCATGACTGGAATGGTTTCCCAGTGCACGGCCGCCACCCGCAGAGACTCGCGGACAGCAGCGGCAAGTCTCCTTGTGATGAGCGAAATCAGTCGGGCAAGAGCGGGGTGTTTATCCGGCGCTGCCTCGGATTCACTGCGTCGCAGTCCGAGCCGCCAGCGTTCGAGCGCGGCTGCGTTCGCATGTCGCTCGCCGGATTCGTCCCAGATCCATTCACCGAATTCTCTTGCGAGTTCGGAGTCGAGCCAGCGTCCTGCGAGCGGGATACCGCTTTCTGCCATGACGCGTCCCTGACGTGCGACGCAGCAGGCTGTAGATTCAGCCCCGGCAGCGATGCAGACGCCGGAAAACCCGGTAGCCGCTCCGGCCGCAAGCATCACCGCTTCTGCACATCGCAGAAATACCGGCTGATACCCGCGGAGCTGGACGAGATGACCGAGAAAGTCTTCGTTGCTTTCCTGGAGGTTTGGTGGCAGCCCCGCTCCAGGGACAGACACCACGCAGGTGGCACCTCTGACGGCTGGTTCAGGCAACACGGATTCGGTCAGTACGGCAAGTATCTGTCGGGCGAGGCTGTCATGCGTGGGAATGCGACCATCGATGAACAGCGGTATAGTGGGGCCGCGGGACAACCACTCGGCTCGCTCCACGCCGTTGCCAAAAACAGCGAGGCCACTTGCGCAGACCGCATGTGGAAGGCCTTCGTCGCGAAGCATTCGGCGGGCGGCCGTTGCATCCGGAATCAGGAAGTATTCAGACCGTACACAGGTCAGCCGCAGTCTTCCGCCGACGCCGCTTCTGATGAGACTGCGAATCTCTCGACTGCCAAAATCCAGACTGACGCTCATCGCTCCGCTCCGGATGTACCCGTTGGTACTGTTCGAATGAGTTGCGAGAGTCGCTCTTCAAGGGGTCTGCCGCGGCGAGCAGTCGGATCAGGTTGTGCTGGATGTGTTCCCCGAAGTGCAGTGTGCGGACCGTCCACGCGCCGGATTGTTCCGGCAGGTTGACCTCCTGACCGCCCGGACAACTCCACCGACGGCGGAAGTTGCGGTGCCGTACGATCCACCGGTACCTGATTGGCAATCAGCAAATCAAGTTCATCCGTCGAGGCACCCTTGGGGTTCTTGTGATTTTCGGGGCGAAGTGCCCGTGGAACGCTGTAGATCCTCCAGTGAGCATCGTTTCCAGCCGCTTCCGGTGCTGGTTCCTGCTCGCTGGTGCCCGGAGCAGTTACAGCTGCTGATGCGGCACTCGTGGAAATACTGCCGACAAACAGTGACCGCGCCAGTACCCAGACGCCTGCGACAAACAGGCCAATGATGACAGCCCAGTGCAGAGTTTGTACCTGGGCCTGTGACTGTGCGACCGGGGTCGTGGGATCCGTGGGAGTATCCGGCGCTGGAATCTCCGTGGTGTCTGTGGAATCAGGATTCGACTCCCGACTCCTTGTTGACACTGCGGCTGCAACAGGAACTTTTGAGTGCTTTCCTGAAACGTTGCGTCCTGTGAATCCGGACTTGGAATTCGCACGATCACGGGGCAGCGGGCCGGAGTTTGTGGCTGTTCCGGAGGGCGTGCTCGGAGTTGGCACGCGAAGACTGTCTCCGAGTAACAGCACCTCCTCCTGCGACTTACGGGCCTCGGGCTGAGGGCGATCACCGACAATGACGACTCTGTTATCTGACCGAGACTCCGAATTTCGCGTCCTCGGGTCCGGGGTGACAGCTGGAGGGAGGGCTGGTGTGGCAACGGCGGCGGCAGAGTCTCGAGTGGCGGGACTTTGTGGAGGAATTGAGAACGTGGCTGGGAAAGCGGGATTTGTATCGACTGCTGGTTCGGATTTGCTGGCGGACGTGGCAGGGATTTGGGGTGAATTCGGCGAGGGAATCACGGGCAGTGAATTCTGATGATTTCCCGAGGAAACGGAGCGAGTTGTCTGAAATTGTGGTTTGGCAGTCGAGCCACCACCACCTCGCCATTCAGAAACCATGGGCTTGATTGCTGGTGTTCCATCACCGCTGACAGCGACAGCACCTGTGACAGTGATCACGTCACCGTGTCTGACGGTTGCGGACATTGGCGCTGAGTCGAGTGAACGCTGACCATTGATGCGGCAGGGAATGGAGACTCGTGTTTCGCTGGTAATCGGGAGCCCAAGGCCCTTCAGCACGTCACCGACGACGACACCGGCATCCTCCAGGGAAATCACAGTGGTACCGCTGGATGTGCGGAGGACGGCGTTTGGCAGGACAGGTCGTGTGGGCTGGGCGAGCGATTCGACGACGTACAAATCGCCGCTCATGGCTTGTTCGCCGGAATCTGCGGAGGAAAGCCTGAGCAGCAGAGTGGACTGTGCGCGATCATGTCCGCTGCGAAGAACAGTGACATTCACGGCATCGCTGGCGGGAACAGCCGCTGCGATTGCCGCGCGAACTGTGAGTTGCTTCTCGAAACTGAAACTTCCAGGCCGATCAACATCACCGGTCACGGTGAAGGTTCCAGCGCCGGCAGCAGTTTCCGGTTGCTGCTGCGCCCATGCGTTTGCTGCAGTCAGCAGCAAAACGCAGAGAGCCGTAGCTCGCTGCAGGTTCATGGGGAAATCCTTAAACAAAATCGAGATGTTCATCTTGTCGCGGGGAAATCGGCAGAAATTGCTGAGAAGAATGCCGACAAATCGTGTTGTAACGGTTCATCGGCAGAACCACCGATAAACAATCACAGGAACCGATACTGAGCCCGCAATTCACATATCAGCGGCGAGTTTGAGTGCTGGCGACTGCGGCTGAGCGGTGGATTCCACGGGAAGGCCAGGGTGAATGCGTGTGAAGGGCGGGCACTCAATGGCCTCGAAGTTCTCTGAATCCTGGGAACAGACGGGTGAAAACCGAGGAGGGCGAGGCTGGGATAGTGAAACGATGTGAAGCCAGGCACATTGGGATGTTCTCAGTGCTGCCTGCAAGTTGACATGCCGCGGCTGGATCGCGTCGCTAAAACGCAGTGTGGCGAGCGGTCGATGTCAATCGGCCAGGTTATCTGGCGTGCGCTCCAGCGGAGAGCCCTGGCAGGGCGAAGAACATCGTGGGGCCTTTGACCTGACCTTGATGGCGATGGCTTCGGCGGGAATGAAGCGTTGGTCAGTTCAGGCCCAGCGTCAGGTCGTTCAAGTCCTGCGGAAGGATGTCGTGACTGGTCAGGACAGCTCGTTGCTCGCCGTCCAATGCAGGTGCAATGCCGACGAGCTGCGTGTTCCAGCTTTGATACTTCGGCATCGCCTTGAGAAACCGCTCAACGTGCTGCCTGAAGTTGTTCACATCAGACATCAGCTTCCTGGGCGACCGTTTACACGAGCCGAAGCGAATGGATTCGGTCGTTTCATTGAAGGCCACAAGATCGATTTCGGTGCCGGCCTTGTCCCAGAATCCCTGCACTCTGTGGGTGATTGGGAAATCGCCAATCCCCTTGCGGCTGCGTTCCTCGTAGAGTTGGCCAGCCAATTTCTCCAGTGAACCACCTTCGACGATTTCGAGACGCTGATCGGCCTCCTCAATCAGTTCGTCGAGTGGTCGAAACGCTATCGCTGAAACAGGTTTGGCAAGCGCTGCCAGCCACGAGCGGAGAAAATTGTCCGTGACGTAGTAGCGGCCACGCTTCGCTTCAGGCGTGGCGAAGATAGGCAACTTGCGTTCGATCAGCCCGAACCGTTCGATGAGCACTTTCAGGTAACCGCCAACTTGTGTATCAGCAGTTCCACTGACCTCTCGAATCGCCTGCACCAGTTCCTTGTGAATTCGCCCCGGATTGCGAGCGACAAACTTCAGCACAACATCGTACCGGCCACGCAGTTCACGCAGAAACCAGGTCTCGGCTTCTGACCGAAGTGGCGATGAACTCTCAAAGAAGATGCGACGGAGCATGACCTTGCGTTCGGCGGCAAGCACGTCCTGCTCGAAGCAGTCACGGTAAAACTTGGGAACTCCCTCGAAGAGGTTCCAGAGAAACAACAGCCGCTCCGGGGTCGGCTCAGCATGATCCTCAAGGATCGACAGGATGGAGCTGATGTCGAGATGCGTGAGGTTGATGGTATCAGTGACTCGGTTGTAGAGCGGTGCCGTGCGATCCTCAAGTAAGGCCACCATCTCCGTGTGGATCGAGCCGAGAACAATCAACCCGCCTCGAACCTGATCTGCTTTCGCTGCCAAACGATCCACGCTTGCCTGCAGGTACGAACAGAATTCTTCGTAGCCTTTGCGATTGAAGTATTGAAACTCGTCAAGGATCAGGATGTATCCGCCCTCTGCCATCGCCTCCAGCAACTTCGCAAGTTGCAGCAGGTTGTTGGGGCGAGGATGTCGGTCCGAGGGCACCTGGAAAGTTTCCAGGGCGTCGTTCACCGCCGGGAGGACTCCAGCTGGCTCTGAATCGGGTATTTGCACGTAAAACACGGGCTGCCTGCTGCCGAGTTCCTTCATCGCCTGCTGTATCAGTGTCGTTTTGCCGATCCGGCGACGACCCGTGACCCTCGCAAAAAACCAGCGTTTGCGGTCGAGCATTCGCTCGAGGTCCGCAAGCTGCTCCCTTCGTCCGTAGAATTTCCAGTCGGCCATGCCGCCACCCGTGAGATAAAGCGACCTTACCATATTTAGATAAAGCGAGCTTACCTTTTTTGTGCTGAAACGCAAGCGCAGGCGTCCGACAATTCCATTCCTGTCAGGGTCTGTCGCCTCGAGGCCGCTGTCTTCCGGTTTCCCGATTCTCCCTGTTGAGGTGTCATGATTCATGTGACCGGAGCTGCGGATGCCCAGAACCGGAATCTGGTCAGCCGCCTGGCGGCAGCCCAATGGCCTTGACTT
>JBJTOP010000379.1:0-49274 GCA_046074645.1 Planctomycetaceae bacterium
CAATCGACGACAACGGCATCTTCACACGCAGCTTCACCGTGACGGTGAACGCGGTCAACGATGCTCCGACTCTGGATCAGCCCGGCAATGTCACGATCAGTGAGGACGCCCCGGAGCAGACCATCAACCTCACCGGTATCAGTGCCGGTGGTGGCGAAACTCAGCCACTTCAGGTCACCGCTTCCAGCGGCAATGCGACATTAATTGCCAATCCCGCCGTGATCTACTCAGACCCCAATTCCACGGGATCCCTGAAGTTCACACCGGCGGCCAATCTGAGCGGTTCGGCGTTGATTACTGTTGTCGTCACAGACGGAGGGCTGGACCGAGATCTGTCCACAACCGGTGATAATGGCAGCGTGACACTTACCTTCAAAGTGACAGTGAATGCCGTGAATGACGCACCGACGCTGGATCAGCCCGGCAACGTCACACTCCCGGAAGACGCTGCGGAGCAGACTGTCAGCCTCACCGGCATCTCTGCCGGTGGTGACGAAACTCAGCCACTTCAGGTCACCGCGACCAGCAGCGATACGGCGTTGATCGCCAATCCTTTCGTGACCTACGCAGGCCCCAATCCAACCGGATTCCTGAAGTTCACCCCGACAGCCAATCTGAGCGGTGTGGCGGAGATTACTGTCGTGGTGACAGACGGTGGACTCGATGGTGACATTGCCACGACGACCGATAATGCTTCGTTTACCCGCACGTTCTCTATAACGGTCAACGCCGTCAATGATGCACCGACGCTGGATGCTCTGCAGAACCTGTCAATTCTGGAAGACTCCGCACTTCAGACAGTGCAGCTGACAGGCATCACGGCGGGTGGTGGCGAAACACAGCCACTGCGAGTGATCGCGACCAGCGGTGATCCGACATTGATTCCAAATCCGACAGTCACCTACACGTCTGCCAATTCCACCGGAACGCTCACATTCACGCCTGTGACTGCCAGACGTGGCGCTGCCGTCATCGTAGTGAGCGTCGAAGACAGCGGACCGGATGGAGACTTCAGCACGACCAGTGATAACCAGATCTTCAGTCGTTCGTTCACCGTTGATGTAACTCCAATCCGTGCGGTGGTTATCAGCCCTGTTGGCTCCGTTCTGGTACAGCGGCCTCAGATTACGTGGACCGCCGTTCCGAACGCGGTGTCCTACACTGTCTGGATCGAAAATGTCAGTGCCGGACAGCGACCACTGGTCCAGGCCACCACCAGTGCCACGACCTTTCTGCCGTCTGTTAACCTCGGAATTGGAAAAATCGATGTCTTCATTCGTGCTGTGACTGCCAATGGAACTCAGCTGCCATGGTCGCTGAAGCATCGATTCAGCCTCGTTCAGCAGGTCGTCCCCAATTCGATCAACCCAATTCAGCCCACGGGCTTGCCGACGATTACGTGGCCAGCCATCACAGGTGCTGTGCGGTATGAAGTCGTAGTCGAAGATGTTTCCAGAGCCAACCCGGACTTTATTCGCACTGTTGTCACCGGTCCGTCCTGGACTCCAGCATCCGAATTGCAACTGGGAACCTACCGGTTCTACGCACGGGGAATTGCAGCTGACGATTCACCGGCATGGTGGAGCAACACACTGTCATTTACGGTCAGCACGGCCCCTCGGCCAATTGCACCCGTTACTGCCACCTTTAATCGTCGTCCGGAATTCATCTGGTCAGCTGTCTTCGGAGCCACCAGTTATCGTCTGCAGGTCAGAAACGATGCCACCGGTCAGACGGTGCATGACATCTCCGGACTCGCCGACACTCGCTGGACCCCGCCCACCGCGCTCAGCAACGGAAACCACAGCTGGATCGTCGCTGGCTTCTCAGCAGCCGGCAATATCCTTGGCAATTACTCCACCCGAACCTTCTTCTTCGTCGGCGGGCGACCGACCATCACGGCACCAATCGGCACGGTAAGCTCTGTCCAGCCCCTGTTGCAGTGGCAGAATGTCGTGGGAGCCGCCACCTACCAGGTGCAGCTCAACCGATCATTCGGTGGCACCTCTGAAACTGTCATCTTCAATATTTCCGGAATCACCACCAATTCCTTTGTGCCGCCAAATCCGCTCATTCGTGGAGCCAGCTATCGCTTCTGGGTGCGGGCCGTGAGCACCACAGGGGAAGTGTCTGTGTGGAGCCTTCCAGGGGCGTTTACCGTGGCCTCTTTGGAAGCCGTTGACAAGCCTCGAACATCGCCGGCCGGAATCCCGGATGTGTCGCTGGCGGTGCTTGAGTCGCAATTCGAGCGTCCGGCCGCAACAGTGCGAAAGGCTGCTGTCGAGCGTTCTCAGGATGCTGTCGACGAATCAGGCGACTCCGCTGAATCCGTCCTCGTCGCCTCCGCTGCCATCGCACAACACACCACAGTCATGGAAGCAGTCGATGACACCGACGCAACAGCAGACACCGCCGCTGTTGATGAGGCCATCAGCGACGTGGTTGAAATGCTGCTGTCAGGAGGCCTGCTGCTGAACTGATTGAAAATCGCCAATTGCTCTTTCAGCACCCGATTAAACATACAGGCCTGCAGCATCATCGCTGCAGGCCTGTTTTTTGTCGATCAGCCGAGTTTTTCAGCCTTCATCTCTCAGGAACGACTGTCCATCCCACGCTGCGACCTCACGCAGAAACGTCTCAGCTCCTTTCGAGAACTCTGCGAACAGATGTTCACCCTTTTCAGCCGAAGCGAATTGAGGTGATCCCATGTGACCCGGACGCGTACGATCCTTCGTTGTCCAGCCGCGATAGGCCGGCTCGAAGCCAAAGTTCACGGGTACCGTCTCCAGCTTCGAAATGTCATGCACCAGCTGAGGAGCGATTCGCAGAATCATGGATGTTTCCCATTCGCAGGCGTGCCCCATGGATCGCTGCACCAGATCCGATCGACTTTCCCACGGGCGTGCGAAGTCCCAGTAGGTGGCGAACAGCAGCAGCAGATCCTGGCGTTCCCGATATCGCTGCCGCGTTTCAAACACTGCCTGCTTGCCCGGAACGATGTTGCCTCCGTGACCATTCAGAAACACGACGCGGCGGAACCCGTGTGCCAGCGCGGTGTCCATCAGTTCGTTCAGCAGATCCAGGTAGCTTCGCGGCCGTGCCGACAGCGTACCAGAAAAATCCATGTGATGATCAGAATTTCCCAGCCACTGCAGTGGTGCAAACAGCACCTCTTTCTGCAGCGTGGCACTCAGCCGCCGAATCACTTCCCCAAGGAGCATGCTGTCCGTGGCCACAGGCAGATGATGGCCATGCTGCTCGATCGCAGCCACAGGAAATACCACCGGCGTATCCGGTGCAAGAGACCGAATTTCCGGCCAGGTCAGGTCGTTCCAGTTCATACGGGCAACTCGTTTTTCAAAGTGTGAGGCTGGATTCTGTTACTTGAAACCGGGCGAATCTTATCTTCCGGGTGTGAACGAGCAAAGCCGGCAAAAGCGAAACCCGGCGAGCAACTCTGTGATGCTCAGTACTGTTGCGATCGCCTGCGAAAGCCGAAAAACGGCCCTCGTCCGTGCAAAGCCTCCCTTCTCACGCTATACTTCTCCGTACCCTCCCGGTCCCCGCCGTTTCCTCGTTTTCTTTCTGGAATCAAAGTCAACGCCATGTCGCTGATCGCTCCGGCCGCTCCGGCCGTTCTCTCCTGGTGTGAACTTGCCGACAGTGTGCTCGATGGCACGCCGATCTCCCGTGCAGACGCGTTGCGGATCATTCAGGCACCGGATGAACAGCTGCTGGAAATTCTGCACGCGGCTTACCGGATTCGCCGCCGCTGGTTCAGCGATTCCGTGCAGCTTTACTATCTCAAAAATGCGAAAAGCGGACTCTGCCCCGAAGACTGTAACTACTGTTCACAGTCCAAAATCTCTGAAGCCCCGATCGAGCGTTACGCGATGCTCAGTGCCGAACGTCTGATGGACGGCGCGCGCAAAGCGGCCGAGAGCAACGCCCGCACCTACTGTATCGTCGCCAGCGGCCGTGGTCCGACCAACCGCGAAGTGGACCATGTCGCCGGTGTCGTTCGCCGTATCAAGGAAGAATATGGTCTGCACATCTGCTGCTGTCTGGGACTGCTCGAACCCGAACAGGCGCTCAAACTCAAAGCCGCCGGCGTTGATCGTGTCAATCATAATCTCAACACCAGCGAACGTTTTCACCCCGATATCTGCACCACTCACACATTCCAGGACCGCCTGAATACGCTCAGTATCTGTCGCGATGCCGGACTGGAACTCTGTGCCGGCATGATTGTTGGCATGGGAGAACTCGATACCGACGTCGTCGAAGTTGCCTGCAAACTCTCAGAACTCGCGGTCGAATCCATTCCCATCAACTTTCTCCACGCCATCGATGGCACCCCCCTGCAGGCCAGACACGAACTCAATCCTCGTTACTGCCTCAAAGTGCTTGCCATGTTCCGCTTCGTCAATCCCCGCGCCGAACTCCGCATCGCCGGCGGCCGCGAAGTCAACCTGCGCTCCCTGCAGCCGCTCGGCCTCTACCCCGCCAACTCCATGTTCGTCAGTGACTACCTCACCACTCCCGGTCAAAAGGCGGAAGAAGATTTCCGCATGATCGCTGACCTGGGATTCCGCATCACTGCCGGTGACTACGAATCCTCAAAACTCCTGCAACTCTGGAAAATCCCTCACAGCCAGGCCGACAACTGTTCCAGCCAGACCTGTGCGTCGTCCTGCGGACACTAAACACATGCGATCGCTCCGCCTGGCGGCTGCCACCCTGAACCAGACTCCCCTCGACTGGGACGGCAACCTCCACCGCATCCTGCATGTGCTCCGCCAGGCCCGCGATCGTCACGTTCAGGTGCTCTGCCTTCCGGAACTCTGTGTCACCGGCTACGGCTGCGAAGACATGTTCCTTGCTCCGCACGTCTGGCAAACTGCCTGGCAGCAGCTGGAACAGATCATTCCGGCCACCAGTGGCCTGACCGTGGCTGTGGGATTGCCGCTTTTCCACTGTAACGGCGTTTTCAACACGGCCTGCCTGATTTCTGACGGTGCCATCATCGGTTTTTCGGCCAAACAGCATCTGGCCGGTGACGGACTGCACTACGAACCACGCTGGTTCCGCGCCTGGCCTGCCGGCCGCGTCGATCTCTACCGTCACGGCTCCGCCACCTGGCCCCTCGGAGACCTCCTTTTCCAGCGCGATGACATTCGACTGGGGCTCGAAATCTGCGAAGACGCCTGGGTGGCCAATCGTCCTGGCGGTCGCATGGCAGAACGTGGAGTGGACGTGCTGCTGAACCCGAGTGCCAGTCACTTTGCCTTTGGGAAGCACGAAGTTCGCAGGCGTTTTGTCCTTGAAGGATCCCGTGCCTTCGCTGCTGCGTATGTCTATGCCAATCTCTGTGGCAACGAAGCTGGAAGAGCGATCTATGACGGGGATGGTATGATTGCCTGTGCCGGGGAACCCATCGCCAACGCAGCTCGGCTGCGGTTCACCGATACGGAACTCACAATCGCCGACGTGGATCTGGCCACCGCGCGCACTCGCCGCGTCGCCGTACACGGGCTGCGTTTCCAGCCTGATTCGACCGCGATTCCGGGATCAGCAACCGGAGTCATCTCAATCCCCGGCACGTTCGCCGTGCCGCCGGTAACTCCAGCAGTGGCAGCCACCACAGCAATCTCCCCGGCCCCGGTTGTTTCATCCGCCACTGCTGCCGTTCCCCTTTCCCGATTCGATGAATTCACCCGCACGGCTGCGCTCGGGCTCTTCGACTACATGCGCAAAACTCGCTCGTTCGGCTTTGTGATCAGCATGAGCGGCGGAGCGGATTCGTCGGCCTGTGCGGTGCTTGTCCGCTGCATGGCAGAGCTCGCCGCTGCCGACCGCGGCCTGCAATCGCTCTGCCAGGAACTCCAGTGGATCCCTGAAGTCTCAGCCGCACGTTCCATCGACGACCTGATGTCCTGTCTGCTTGCCGGCGTCTACCAAAGCACGCGCAACAGTTCAGAAACCACCCGCAGCGCTGCTGCTGCGGTCACACGGGCCATGGGCGGACAGTTCTTTGAGATCTCTGTGGACGTCTTCGTGGAATCCTGCACCCGCTCCGTCGAGAACATGCTCCAGCGACCGCTCACCTGGGCCACCGACGACACAGCTCTGCAAAACATTCAGGCCCGTACCCGCTCACCGTCCATCTGGCTGCTTGCCAACGTCCGCAACGCGCTGCTGCTGGCCACCAGCAACCGCTCCGAGGCTGCGGTGGGCTATGCAACGATGGACGGCGATACATCCGGTGGCCTTGCGCCCCTCGCGGGCATTGACAAGTCCTTCCTCCGCGAATGGCTCCGCGTCATGGAAACCCACGGCGCCGGCGGTGCAGGCCCCTTCCCGGTGCTCAGCTGCGTCAACCAGCAGCAACCGACAGCAGAACTGCGGCCTGCCGAATACAGCCAGACCGACGAACGCGATCTGATGCCCTATGCAATCCTCAACCACATCGAACAACTCGCCATCCGCGACCGCCGCAGCCCCGCAGAAGTGCTCACCGAACTGCAGCAGCATTCCCCGTCAGTCAGCACTGAACAGCTCAGGGCATGGGTCACCCGCTTCTTCACACTCTGGTCCCGTAATCAGTGGAAACGCGAACGCTTCGCACCTTCGTTCCACTTCGACGACCACAATCTCGACCCCCGCAGCTGGTGCCGTTTCCCAATTCTCAGCGGCAGCTTCCGCAGAGAACTGGAACAGCTTTAAGCGGGCCAGCGCGCAGAATCAGAGCGGACAAGCGGCGTCCAGGCCTGTGTTTCGCAATGAATTAATCCTTGTTTCCCGGGTGGCCCTTTGGTAGCATCGTGGACCCACCATCTGGCCACTTGGCACGTGCAGCCGGAAGTTCGCTTCCCGGTTCGCCGGGTCACCCTCCTTCAGGCCGTTCCGGGATCTACGGTTATGGCTGCATTCCTGCGTTCGCTGCCGTTCATCGCGTTTGTCTGCCTGATCGGAACTGCTCCGGCTCAGCAGGCGGCACCTGTCGATAATGCTGCAAATTTTCAAAAGACCGTCCGACCGATACTTCAGGAACGCTGTTTTGCCTGCCACGGGGCGCTCAAGCAGGAAGCGGGGTTGCGGCTGGATATGGTGGCCACCATGCTTGTGGGTGGGGCGTCCGGTCCTGTGGTTGTTCCTGGCGACGCGGCTTCCAGCGAACTGATTCGTCGGGTCACATCCAGCGACGCTGCGGTGCGTATGCCGCCGGAGGGACGTTCGCTGACTTCTGAGCAGTCCGCCGCCATTTCGGCATGGATCAGTGCCGGGGCAAGGCCTCCTTCAGTTGACCAGCCCGAGCCGGATCCGCGGCAGCACTGGGCATTCAGAGCGCCTGTGCGACCTGTTGTTCCGGAAGGTTCCCCGCACCCCATTGATGCATTTCTGCAGGCTGGGCTGGATGCTGCCGGAATTCAGCCACAGCCAGCCGCCGACAGGTCCATTCTGCTGCGTCGGGCGACGCTGGACTTGCTGGGAGTGCCGCCAACGCCTGCGGAGCTTGAGCAGTTCCTTGCGGACGCATCCCCCGATGCCTTTTCCAAAGTGCTCGATCGGCTGCTCAGCGACCCCCGCTACGGCGAACGCTGGGCGAGGCACTGGATGGATGTCTGGCGATACAGTGACTGGTACGGTCGTCGGCATGTTCCTGACGTCTGGAACAGTGCTCCCCAGATCTGGCGCTGGCGGGACTGGATCGTGCAGTCACTGAACAACGATCACGGCTACGACCGAATGCTTCGGGAAATGCTGGCAGCCGACGAGATTTGCCCAGAAGACGATCACGCCACCGCCGCCACCGGATACCTCATCCGCAACTGGTATGCCCTGAACCCCAACGACTGGATGCGGAACATAGTCGAGCACACCGGGAAGGCATTTCTTGGGCTCACGTTTAACTGTGCCCACTGTCACGACCACAAATACGATCCGATTTCGCAGGACGACTACTTTCGGCTCCGCGCCTTTTTCGAACCGATTTCCATACGGCAGGACCGGGTTCCCGGAGAGGCCGATCCGGGGTCGTTTCAGGAGTACGACTACGGTAAGCTGCGAGTGATTCAGCGGCTGGGAATGGTGCGTGTCTTCGATAAAACTCCCGACGCCCCCACATGGTTCTACACTGGCGGTGATGAACGCAACCGCGTCCGCGACCGTGGCACGATGGCACCCGGAGTGCCGTCGTTTCTGTCCAACTTCCATGCCGCCGAGCCTGCCACCGTGAATTTGCCGGTACCGGCTTTTTATCCGGGACTGCGTCCGGCGCTGATTGAATCGCGGCGAGCGGAGCTGGCAGCAGCTCTCAAATCTGCCTGGGATCAGCTGACCAGCACCAACGCGGCCAGCCCCATTCCGCCGGCAGTGCAGCGACGGCTGCAGCTGGCCGAAGCCGCCTTTCTGGACGCCACGGCTGCTGCCACCTCAAGTGGCACTCCCGGCGCCATCACTGGTCAGCAGTCGCTTCTGTTTGATGCCACCACTGGCCGCCGCATTCTGCAGCACCGGCTTGCCCGGCTCAAGTCGCTCCCCGACGGATCCTCGCTCAAATTTCAGCTCCAGCTGCTGACCGATACACACTTCAACTTCCAGCTGGCGCGGGATGTGGTGAGTGGTCAGACGGCAGGTTATGTGGCCTTCGAGAAAGGTCGCATCATCGTCTGGCAGCCCGGCAGTTTCAGCGACGTCGAAGCCGGTCGGTACGACTTCTCTGCCGGTCAGGATCGCTTCTCCATCGAACTGCGAATTCATCCGAGTGAAGATCGCTGTCTGCTGACGGTGCACGCTCAGCCATCCGGAAAGCGACTGGTGGACGCCATCCCTGTCGGACTGAATTCGTGGAATCCATCGACCCAGCCGAACCAGGCCTTCAGTTTCGACGCCCGCAGCGGCAGCCGGGTGCTTATGGACGACGTGCAGTTCGCGGTTCCCAACGAAGCGGGCTCCGCGCCGCTGACCGTATTGGCTGCTGACTTTGAATCGCCGCAGTTTCCAGTCGATGCCGACATTGTGGGTATCGACGGCTGGGAGACCTCGTCCTATTCCGAAAGCCCCGCAGTGTCGCTCGTATCGGCTATTGCCGGCAGTCCCACACTGCAGTCGAGGCACCAGAAACTGCTGGAAGCTCGTCGAGCAGCTGCGGCTGCCGGTCTGCCTCAGCGTGCCGCAGAGGCGCTGGTGAGCGCTGCCACAGCAGAACTGCAGTCCTTTGAAGCCCGCGTCGCAGCCGACCTCGCGAAGTTTGCTCAGCCGCCGTCCGCACAACTGCCGCAGCTTGCCGCCGACGCCAGTTGGCTCGAACGCGCTGCCACGCTCGCAAAAGCTCAGTCCACAGCGGCCGCCGCTGAACTTGCTCTGGTCCAGGCGGAAGCGCGACCGGCCGAGGATCCCGAGCGGTCGAAGCAGGTGGAGGCCGCCACCGCCACACTCGCCACCGCCCGTAAATCGCTGGCGGATGCGACCGCCGCGGCCGCCGCGGGCACTGCCGCAACGGACGCAAACAGCTCCCCGGCATGGACTCCGCTGGGTCCCGAGTACCCGCGGACGAGCACCGGTCGCCGCAAAGCATTTGCAGAATGGCTCACCGCCCGCGCACATCCGCTCACTGCTCGTGTTGCAGTCAATTACATCTGGCTCTGGCACACTCACAGTCCGATCGTTTCCAGCGTTGCCGATTTCGGTCGCAACGGAGCCGCGCCGATCAACCCGCAGCTGCTCGACTGGCTGGCCGTGGAATTCATGGAATCCGGCTGGAGTCTGAAGCATCTGCATCGGCTGATTCTGACGAGTGCCGCGTGGCAGCGTTCCAGCAGCAGTGCTGGCGAGTCAGCTGTCAGTGCCGTGGTCCGCGATCCTGAAAATCGACTGCTGTGGCGAATGAATCCCGGCCGCATGGAAGCCGAGGTTGTTCGCGACAGCCTGCTGTCCGTCGCCGGACTGCTGGACACCACCATTGGCGGACAGGAACTGGAAAACAGCGAAGCTCTGACCACATATCGCCGCAGCCTGTACTACGCGGTCTATCCCGAACAGGGTGGCCGCAGTAACCTTGGTGAGCTCTTCGATGCCCCGGATCCTCTTGATTGTTATCGCCGCACCTCCAGCATTATTCCTCAGCAGGCGCTGGCGCTGACCAACAGCGAGCAGGTGCACAAGGTCAGCAATGTGGTGGCCGAAAAGCTGGCAGCCGCCGGACAAACGGATGCAGAGGCCTTCATTGGGGCCGCCTTCAGACTGATTCTTTCCAGAGCCCCGACGATCGAGGAAGCCGTCGTCTGTCGTGAATTTCTGCAGCCGGACGACACAGCTGCTGCCCGCCACAGCCTGATTCGAGCACTGCTGAATCACAATGACTTTGTAACGATCCGCTGAACTTTTCTACCGGACGATTCCATGTACTCGGCCACTTCCTGCTGCACCTCGCGATCTGCTCGCCGACCGTTTCTGTCTGATCTCGGCATGGGCTTCACCGGCCTCGCGCTGGGGGCGATGCTGGCAGCTGAAGGCCAGGCTCGGGCGGGGGACATCGCGTCGGCTGAAGTGAATTCCGCACCACCAACGGGGCTTCCGCATCATTCCCCGCGGGCGCGGAGTGTGATCTGGATTTTTCTGTCGGGGGGATACAGTCATGTGGAAACCTTCGACCCCAAACCAGCACTCAACCGCTATGCCGGACTCACCTTCGACAAGACACCACTCGATAACCCGCTGAACTCACCGCTGCACAAAAAGCGATTCCGTTCTGTCGCTGCTGAAGAGATCAATGTGCGGGACGTGTATCCGATCATCTATCCCATGCAGGTCGGCTGGAGGAAGCGCGGCCAGAGCGGGATTGAGATGACCGACTGGTGGCCACATCTGGCGACTCAGGTTGACGAGCTTTGCTTTGTTCGCAACATGTGGACAACGGATAATGATCATGCGGCGGAAAATCAGATTCACACGGGGCGACATCGGCTGGATGAACAGCAGCCCAGTATTGGTGCGTGGGCGCACTACGGATTGGGATCGCTGAATGAAAATCTGCCACGCTTCGTGGTGCTGGGCGGCCCGACCCGTTCTGACACGCGGCTCTCAATTGAATCGCTCTATCTGGGCCCGCAGCACGCCGGCGTTCCGATTGCACTGGACCCCACCAATCCGCTGCCTTTTGGCCGTCGGCAGGCCAGTCAGTCGCTGACGGAGCAGCAGCGGGAGTATCAGCTGATTGGCAGGCTCAACCAGCTCACGGCAGTCGAGTACCCGGACGATCAGCAGCTGTTGGCGCGGATCCGGGCTTATGAGCTGGCGTTTCGAATGCAGGCGGCCGTTCCCGAAGCCGTCGATTTCTCCCAGGAAACTCAGGCTGTTCAGGAGCTGTACGGGTTGAATGCCGATAACACAAAGGTCGCCGGTCAGCGTCTGCTGGCCGCGCGTCGGCTGGTGGAACGCGGGGTTAGATTCGTGCAGGTGTTTCCGTCGCCCTACGGCGTCTGGGATTCGCACCAAAAGCTCCGGGACAACCACACACGGTTGTGCGCAACGATTGACCTGCCGGTGGCGGGCCTGATTCAGGACCTGCGTCAGCGAGGATTGCTGGAGGACACGCTGGTGGTGTTCTGCACGGAATTCGGTCGCACGCCGGGGCTCGAACAGCGGAGCGGTGGTGTGGACGGCCGGGATCATCATCCGAACGGATTCACGATCTGGATGGCCGGAGCCGGGCTGAAGAAGGGGCATGTGCATGGCGCGACGGACGAGCTGGGCTATCACGCGCTGGGCGAGGGGCACTACGTGACTGACCTGCACGCCACGACATTGCATCTGCTGGGGCTGGACAATCGCCGGCTGCACTATCCGGGCCGTAAGCGGCTGGAAATTGACGACGGGAATGTGATTGAAGAAATTCTGGCGTAGTGCCTGTGGTTTGCCTGGCGACTCCCGGTAAAATTGGCCAGACTGCTCTTCCCGCTTCTCCCGCCAGAGTAAGGACTTGTCCATGGCCATGGTTCACGGTGAAAGATTTGTTGCGCTGGTTGATCAGGCACGGAGTCAGATTTCCGAATGCACAATTCAGGACGTGGTTCGCCGTCGGGCCGAGGGGGATTCTTTTCTGCTGCTGGATGTGCGTGAAGAAAGTGAATGGGCGGCTGGTCACATTCCGGGTGCTCGTCATTTGGGCAAAGGTATCATCGAACGCGACATCGAGGCCGTTGTGCCCGACACTGCCACCCCGCTGGTGCTCTACTGCGGCGGTGGCTACCGCTCCGCCCTGGCAGCGCTCAATCTGAAGCACATGGGCTATACCAGCGTCATTTCAATGGACGGCGGCTTCCGTGGCTGGCGGGAGCAGGGGCTGGAGATCGAGCGGTAACGGGTGTGACAGCGTTTTATTTCTCACAAAATCACGGAGCAGCAGCGATGACGGCGGTCAAGTTTTCTTTTCTCCGTGGACTTTGTGCCTCCGTGCGATGGATGTTGTTGTTATTCGCGGCACTGTGTTGTGCGGTACTGTGTTGTGCGGCCCTGTGTTGTGTGGCCCAGCCGCTTCAGGCGGACGACGCCGTGGGGCTGTCGATTGGCAAGGTATCACCAGAGCTGCGGTTTCGGGACATTCGTGGTTTGAACCGTCAGCTGCAGGATTTCGGCGAGGCCAAAGCCGTTGTGCTGACCTTCACCAGCACAACATGTCCGCTGGTGCGACGGTCGTTTCCGAAGCTGGTAGAGCTTTACAGGGAGTATCGGGATCGGGGAGTCGTCTTTGCGGCGGTCAACGTGGGTGCTCAGGACACCATTCGCGCTATGGCATCGCAGGCGATTGAGCTGGATGTGCCGTTCTACTTTGTGCGGGACGTGGATGGCTCCGTCGTGCGGGCACTAGGAGTTTCCAGAACACCCGAGGTCGTCATTCTGGATGCTCAGCGGGTGCTGCGGTATCGGGGGCGAATTGACGATCAGCTGCGTCCCGGTGGAACGCGTCCGACAGCCTCGAGGGCGGACCTGCGACTGGCACTTGATGAAGTGCTGGCGGGGCGGCCTGTGACGATTTCCGAAACACCAGTTGATGGGTGCCTGATCACAGCCCCGGCTTCTGTCCGGGTCCCAGCCGACGCAGCGGCGATTCCCACGTGGTCGGGCGGAATTGGTCAGTTGATTCATGCACGCTGCACGCGGTGCCATCGCGCGGGCGATGCAGCTCCCTTCCCGCTGCTCACATACGACGACACGGTGGCTCAGCGGCAGATGATTGCCGAGGTGGTGGAAACCGAATCCATGCCGCCCTGGTACGCCGCTCCGCAGCACGGCGAGTTTCAGAACACGGATTCACTCACACCCGCACAAAAAACGCAGTTGCTCACCTGGATCGCTGCTGACTGTCCGCCGGGGGATCCGGCTGCGGCGCCCGAGCCACCTGCGGAGTCTGTAAGGGAGTGGCGGATTGGCACTCCGGACGTCGTCATCACAATGCTGGAGGAGCATGACGTGCCGGCGACGGGGTTCGTGCCCTACCGCTACACGCTGCTGCCGTATGTTTTTTTTGGCGAAACATGGGTGGAGGCGTTTGAAATCCGACCGCTCAATCGGGCCGTTGTGCACCACTGCAACATGGCCTATGTAACGAAGGATGGCGCGGGCGAGCAGACGTTTATCACGGGCTATGTGCCGGGCGGTCAGCCGATGGACATGGGGCGTTTCGACAATGGATCGGCCTTTCGCATTCCGGGCGGTGCGGGTTTGGGCCTGCAGATTCACTACACAACCACGGGCAAGGCAGAGCGGAGCCGCATTCAGGTGGGACTGCGGTTTCCAAAGTCACCCGTCAGGCGGCAGCTAAGACATTTTCTGCTGGATCCACGTGGCTGGCGAATACCGCCGTACGAACCCGCGTTTGCGGTGCAGGGTAAGCACATCCTTGATCGCGACATCACGCTGATGGGAATGTTCACACACATGCACGTTCGGGGTCGGGACATGACCTTCTACGCCACGCCCCCGAACGGCTCGCGCGAAACGCTTCTGCAGATCCCCAACTTCAACTTCGAGTGGCAGCTGGGCTATGAAATCGCGGCCGGAAAGAAGCTGCTGCCGGCCGGTACCGAAATGACCGCGATCGCCCACTTCGACAATTCGGTGTTCAATCCATGGAACCCGGATCCGGCGGATGAAGTGCGTTACGGACCGCAGACGATTCACGAGATGTTCAACGGGTATGTTTTCTTTGTGGATCAGCATGAAGAGCTGTCCATCAATACAGATCCCCGGACGGGCCGGGTGAAGGCCGCGTCCGGGGACTGAATGGGATCGGTGATAAGCCAGAAATCCTATGTTTCCGGCGGCTTGCCCAGCGGAGTGACTCGCAGGCCCGAGAGCATTGGGTTTTGAATCACTCGCTGCAGATCGATGTCGATTCGGCCGTCGCTGTTGATGACAAACCGGCGAGCGATACCGATGTTGCCACCGCCGGCTTCCTTGAAGACGTCGAAGTCATTCAGAACTGTTTCGCCGTCGATATTCACATCAAACACGCGTCTGCCCTGTCCGAAGGCACCGCCCCAGACTTCGGCAAAAAACAGGTCCACTGCGAACAGCTGGCCAGACTTGGCGTTGATGTCAAATCCCAGTTCCCTCCCGCCCGGCGGATCAAAGAGGGTGGAGCGGTAGAAGAGGTCGGGCACGCTGGCTGCAAGAGTTCCAGCGGCTGTGGTGACCGGGGACGCGCCGCTGAATCGGAGTCCCGCTCCGTTCTGGAACGCGGTTTCCAGGATCGCTCCGGGAGTTGGGCGTGATGTTCCGACATCGATCAGAGCGAACGCGGAGACATTCACAGTGCGGGTGACGGGAGCGTTGACATTGTCCGTAACGGTGATGGTGATTGTTGTCATACCAACGAGATCACCAGCCGCGACTGTCAGTTGCCGATTGCTGCCGACGCCGATGATCGTCGGTGTGCGGGCAATCTGGGAATCTGCGGTCGTGACCGTCACGACAAGGCTGTCACCATCACTGTCAGTTACCTGGAACGGGATGGGTGCTGAGCTGGTGCCGACATTGAGCTGGATGGCTGCGATCTCAGAGATGACTGGTGCAGCGTTGCTGCGAACAAGCACTGAGACGGTGGCTGGCTGCGACTCGCCACCCGCGTCATCGCGAACCGTGTAGGTGAACGTTGCTGTGCCGCTGAAACTGAGGTTTGGAGTGAAGCTGATCGTGCCGTTGGCATTTGGCACGGCAGTACCATTGGCAGACTGCTGTGCGATGGCAACGGAAGCGGGGTTCAGGGTGCCGTCGAGGTCACTGTCGTTGCTGAGCACCGGAATCGTGACGGCCGTATTGACCATGGTCGTGGCATTGTCACCTGTGGCCACGGGAATGTCGTTGACGGAATTGACCGTAACGGTGAAGGCGGTGGAAGTCGTCACGCGACCGTCAGAAACGCTGAGTGTGACCTGAGTGGTGCCGAAGCGATTGGCAGCGGGTGTAATCGCCAGCTGTCGATTGGCTCCGGTGCCTGTGAGTACCAGGCCAGTAGCAGGGAGCAGTTGTGAATCCGCGCTGGCGACGGTGACGGTAAGTGGCTGTTCTTCAGCGTCAGCGACGGAGAACGCGATGCCCGTGAGCGGCGTATCTTCGCTGGTTTGCTGAGCAGCCACGGTGGAGATGGTGGGAGCGGTATTGGGAGTTGCGGAGGGTCGGATGCGGATCCCGGAGATATTAGGATTCTGGGTGATACGCAGCAGTTCGACGGAAAGATTGCCGTCGCCGGTGACCTGGAAGGTGCGAGTGAGGGCGTGGTTGCGTCCGACGGCGGCGAACACGTCGAGCTTTTCGATGGCGAGGGAGCCTTCGAGTTTCACGTTGAAGACGCGGCGGCCGACACCAAAGGCGCCACTCCAGATCTCTGAGAACAGCAGATCCACATCGTAAACCTGTCCGACGACGGTGGGGATTGTGAAGAGCAGTTCAGGGCCACCGGGGTTGTCGAAGACATTGGTGCGGAAGAGCGATGCCGGCACCCCGACGGGAACGCCGGTGATGTTCAGGGAAGTGCTGAATGGGATGGCCACGGAATTGGCATAACCGCGGTGGGTCAGCACACCCGAGGTGGCTCGGCTGGCACCGGCATCGATCAGCAGCCCGACGCTGACAGCGAAGGTGCGAGTGACGGGGGCGGTTACGCCATCGGCAGCGGTGATCGTGACCTGGGCAACTCCGGGGCGGGTGCCGGGGACAAGCTGCAGGGTACGACTGGAACCAGTTCCGTTGAGGGTGAGGCTGGAGAGCACACCGGTGACATCGGACGTGACCGTGATCTGAAGCGGATCACCGTCGGCATCGGTGATGGACAGTGGAATCTCAACGGATGCACCGCCGACCGACAGAGACTGTGCCGCAATTGGCTCAATGACCGGGCGAGCATTTGTAATCACGTTCACGGATACTGTGGCAGGCAGACTGAACTCCCCTTCGTTGTCAGCGACTCGATAACTGAAGAAGGCGATCCCGGATGATCCGGTTTCTGGAGTGAAAGTGATCGTGCCGTTGGGATTGGCCACGACGGTTCCACTGGCCGGTACAGCAACAATTTCGACAGATCCGGGGATCAGCGTGCCGTCGATGTCGAGATCGTTGCCGAGCACTGAAATCACGACAGACCCGTCAGCAGGCACGGACGTGGAGTCAGCAACTGCGGTTGGCCTGTCGTTGACGGAATTGACCGTGAGATTGAAGGTTGACGGGGCCGAAGCCTGGCCGTCGGAGACAGTGATGCTGACAACGGCTGAGCCGAACTTGTTGGCAGCCGGGGTAATGAAGACCTGACGGTTGCCACCGACGCCCGTGATGCTGACGCTGCCGGGGGGCAGCAGCGTTGAATTGTTCGTGCTGGCGGTCACGGTGAGGTTAACGCTGTCTTCGTCAGAAATCGTGAAGGGGATACCAGCGAGTGTAGCATCTTCGTCAACGGTCTGGTCGCTGATCGGGGAGATCAGCGGAGCATCGTTGACCGGGGTCACCTGTACTGTGAAGACGGTTGAACGGATTGCTTTGCCATCGGTTACGAAGATGGTCACTGTGCCGCTTCCGGAAAGTCCGGCAGTCGGTGTGATGGAGATCTGACGATTGCCGCCAGTGCCGCTGAGAACGATCTGTTCGAGCGGCAGCAGAGCGGGGTCGGAGGTACTGACCGACAGCGAAAGCTCGTCGTCGTCCTGATCAAGAATTGTGAACGGAATGTTGCTGAGCACCCCGTCTTCCAGAACTGTCTGGGTACCAATCGAGGAGATGCTGGGAGCATCGTTGACGGAACTGACCGAGACACTGAAGACGGTCTGATCGAAAGCCTGACCGTCATTGACGGTGAGCGTGACATCCGCATTTCCGAACTTGTTGGCAGCCGGTGTAATGCTGAGTGTACGGCTGGTACCTGTGCCGCTGACAACGACGGAACCCGGTGGCAGGAGGATTAAATTGGAGCTGCTGACTGTCACATCGACAACGTCGTCCACGTCGATCACGGTCAGCGGAATTCCGGTAATGGGCACGTCTTCGCTGGTCGTTTGATTGTCAACGTCAGAGATGGACGGAGGATCGTTGACAGCATTCACAAAGACGGCAAAGCTGGTGGAGTCGGTTTTGTTGCCATCACTGACGGTGACTGTCACTGTTGCCTGACCGGAGCGATCAGTGGCCGGCAGGATCGACAGCAGTCGATTACTGCCACTGCCACTGAGGATCAGGCTGCCAGCAGGAAAGAGCGTCGGCGCGTTGCTGCTGACGGTGACCGTCAGGCTGGAGAGGCCGCTGTCGATGTCAGATACCGAGAACGGAATGTTCAAAATCGGCGTGTCTTCGTTTGTTGATTGGCCGGTGATATCGGAAATCTCAGGCGCGTCGTTGACAGCCTGAACCGTGACAACAAAGCTGGTGCTGGATGAGATGGAGCCGTCGAAGACAGTCAGGGTCACAGTGGCCTCGCCGGAACGATTTGCCGCCGGTGTGACCGAGAGCTGTCGATTGTTGCCCGACCCGGAAAGCGACAGTGAACCATTTGGAAATAATGTTGGATCAGTGCTGGTGACCTCGACGGCGAGTGTACTGCTGTCGGGGTCGGACACGGTGAAGCTTAGATTCGACAGTATACCGTCTTCCGGCATCGTTTGATTGGCGATGGCAGAAATCGAGGGTGCGTCGTTGATGCCCGACACCAGAATCTGTACCACGGCTTCGTTCGACACGCCATTAGTCTGATTTTTGATCTTATAGCGGAAAACAGCGTAGTCGATTTGCCCGGCAGGCAGATCAGCAAACGCGTTCTGAGGATTGAATGTAAAGGTACCGTCGCCCCGCGAGACGATACTTCCGCCGGCTGCTGACGGCCCGCGAAGGGGTTGAGTGAAGGAGAATACTTCGATCGGACTGTTAGACGGATCAAAATCATTGTCAAGAACGTTGCCCGTAATCAGCACTGTGTCCTCGTCTGTGGCGAACCCGCCAACATCGATGTCGTCCACGGCCACAGGTTCATTGGGCCCCCCGCCACCCCCACCCCCATCACCGGGACCACCTCCACCATCACCTGGGCCACCACCCCCATCACCGGGACCACCACCCCCATCACCGGGACCACCACCCCCATCACCGGGACCACCACCATTATCACTACCACCACTTACAGTCACATCACCCCCAAAGAGCGTCAAATTCAGGGGCTGACCGTTCGAAAAAATTGCAGTATCTACACCCGGGCCTTCAATAACTTGCACATAAGCACCACCATTTGCGGCACTCGGTGAAATTGAGAATTTCAACTGGACAAGATTCGGGAGCGAATCCGGAATCTGAGTTGGCGGATTCGTCGGACTGTTTGCCGTCACCGTGACCAGTCCGCCCGTCGGTCCGTACTCGTCCTGAACGTCAGCGAAAAATGTCCAGCCGGCCTGAGTGAAGAACGTGCCCAGCGAGACATCAGCCGTCGTCAGATCCAAAGCCATAGTTTCGTACTCCACGGTGAGCTGGAACGAACCAAGCCTGTCGCTGGGTTCTGGATTGGTCCACTTTGTCACCTTTATCGGCACCTCAACCGTGTCTCCCGGCGTGCCGGCAGCACTGATCACGGTGATGTCGGCACCGGTAAGCAGCAGCCTGTTTTCAAGGTTTTCGGAAGCAGCAACCACTGGACCATGATGGGCTGCGATACGATTTCGACGCGGCTGACGTTGCCCATATCCGCGGTAACCGACAATCCCAGCGGACAGATACGCTGCGGCCTGCCGCAGCCACGAACTCATACGTTCCGACACTGATATCACTCCTGAAAACATTCAAGTGGAAAGGTGTCACTGCCGTTGCAGACGATCTTCAGCAGAAAACCCAACACAACACAAGTCTGTACTGCGTATTCCCCCGCAAGGATCTACTTACGATTATGCCGCAAATGCCGCGGTGGGAAAAGAGCGAGATTTCAGCAAAACAGGAAGATTGGGATGAATGGATTATTTGTGATGAATGTGAGTGTTAGTGTTTTCTTGTAGTGACTGGGTGATCTCAATTAGCTCCGTTTGGCTTGTCCACCCTGCAATCGCCGCTGCCACTGGCTGACGCTTCAGCGGAAATGCCACGGCCCTCGACAGTCGCTCCCCCAATGTCCACCCCTCACACATCTGCACGGACTGCACTGAGTCCCGCTGATACAGTGACAGCGGAAAGAAGGGCGTTTTCAATGTGTGAGCACTTGTGGGACGGCCGAGCAGAGCTCCTGCAGCAAAGATTCGGATTGCCAGAACGCTCACTCCAGTCGCCTGACAGACGGCCAGAATCTGCATCGGCTGAGGATCTGCGTCGGGCAGCGTGTGCAGCAGATTCAGTGGAAGCTGGATCGTGTGGAACCGGCGACTTTCAAGCACATTCGTCAGCGCCGCGGTGCAGCCTGTGCCTGTGAGTCCCAGCGCCTGAATGAGCCCCACTTCCCGCAATTCATCCATGCTGTCTGCGATCCCGCCCGGCTCCAGCACTTCCTGAGGCGTTACCGAAAATGGCTGCTCGCCCGGTTCACTGGTGATGGCATTGTGCAATTGAAGAAGGGCCACGGAGGACCGCCCGAGTCGTTCCAGTGAACGTCTCAGGCCCCCGTGGATCTGCTCCCGGAATGACTCGCCACCGGAACGCAGCAGTCGCACCTTGGTCCCGATCTGCGTTTCCACGTGCGTGTCGCAGATCGCAAGGCACTGCCCCAGCGATCGCTCTGACTGACCATCGCCATACCCGGGCGCGGTGTCGAACCAGTTGATGCCGGAGGCGATGGCCTGCCGTACCACAGCCAGCTGCCGCGGGGTGTCAGTTCCCGTCATCAGGTTTGACACGGGACCGCATCCCATGGCGATCACAGAGATGGACAGGCCAGTTTGTCCGATGGAGCGTCGCTGCATCCTGAGCCTCCTGAGTTCACCTGAGCAGTGCCATTTCGACATTGAGCCCGGGGCCGAATCCGAGCATGACGCAGGGCCCTGCGCTTTCCCGCCGCAACTGCTCCTGCAGAATAAACAGCACTGTCGGTGACGACATGTTGCCACACTGCCGGAGAATAGTGAGTGATGGTTCGAGCTGCGAGTCTGTCAGTCGGGCGGCTTCGGCGGTGGCCGTCAGAATTCGCGGACCACCCGGATGAATGCACCAGCTTGTCACCTGATCCGTCGTCAGATCGTGCCTCGAAAGGAACTCGGCGAGCACGGCTGGCAGGTGGCGAGTGATCACGCCGGGGACTTCCGGCGAGAGCGTCATTTCGAAGCCGGCGTCGCGAATGTTCCAGGTCATCATACCGGTGGTTCCCGGGATGATGCATGAGGCATTCCCAACCAGATGTCCGGGCAACAGTGATGCATCTCGCGAAGCCGTCATTCCTCCACCCTCGACTGCTGCCCGACCAATCACTGCTGCGGCACCGTCGGCGAAAAGTGAGTTGGCAACGATCTTTTGCGGATCCCAGCCATACTGATGATGGAGCGTGCAGAGTTCCACAGCGCAGAGCAGCACCACAGCGGACGGATCTGCGGAAGCAAATGCGTGAGCCGCTCGGAGGCCGTTGAGTGCGCCGTGACAGCCCATGAATCCCACATGAGTGCGAGCCACCGTTGCAGGCAGGGACAGCGCATCGATGATCGCCACGTCGGCCCCCGGAGCACTGAAGCCGCTGCAGGACACGGTGATCAGGTGACTAATCTGCCGGGAATTCAGACCGGACTGCTGCAGCGCCGCGGCCGCCGCTTTCACCGCCAGCTGCGGGGCTTCCAGCTCGTAACGCTGCATGCGTGCAGATGTCGCCGGACCGCGATCAGACGCACTGCCGGCAAACCGATAGAATCGCTCGGCCGTCGCTTCGCCGTCGGTTGATGATTCCAGCAGAACACTGTGCCGTCGTTCCAGCCCCGCGCGGCGATAGAGTGTTTGAATGACTTCCGAGACATTCCGACCACCCGTGGAATCGGCGTGCACACAGGTCGCCGCAAACGCAGCTGCACCAAACTGGGATATGGAATGCTCCGGAAGTGCAGTTCCCAAACCCAGAATCTCAAACGGTCTCAAGATGGACCTCCGGCAAATGCGGCAGACGATTAATGCTGTGCACCACAGAACGCACAGCCCAGGGACAAACACACGCTGCAGCCATGGCCGCAGCAGACAGAATGGGATGCTTCAGAATATACGCCAGCGCCCGACAAATGCGCTGCTCCCGACCAACCGCCGCCCGCAGCGATCGCTCGTACTCCTGCTCCAGACTCATCGACCAGCCTGAGGCCACGCCCTGACGCACCACGGGAACCGCCAGCCACGCAGCAGTCAGTGCCCATGCCATGCACTCACCCGTGAACGGCTCCACATAACCCGTTGCATCCCCCAGCAGCAGCAGACGCTCACCAGCCAGTCGCGGCGAACGACGCGTCAGCGGCGGAGTGCCGCGAATCACGGCCGCCCCCAGACCCTCCGGCCGACGCACTCCCGACTCCGCAAAGATCTCCGACAAACATGCCAGCGGAGAACCAGCCCGCTGCAACGCAACACTGTCAACCGCCGCCGCCAGATTCAAACGATCACACTCCGTTCGCACCACCCCCACATAGCCCCCGCGGCCAATCGCCATCACGATCTCGTGCGCACCCAAATGATCGTCTCCCGCCAGACGTGCACATTCCGCTCCCAGGCCCACCCTCGCTCCACGAACCGCTCGAGACTGAAACTCACCGTGCCGCGAAAGACTCGGATGACCCAGACCGTCACACGCAAGCACCACCCGTGCCCGAATCTCGCAAACATTCAGCAACGACCCACCCCCGCCGCTCGTACGCAACAGATTCACACGCCGCACACCAGCACCCCCCGTCCCCGCCGCTGATACCGGTACAACCACCGCGGTGGTGTCGTCCACAAACGTCGCCCCCGCCGCTGTCGCCTCCTCGACCAGCCGCTGATCCAGCGACCTGCGAGACACCACAATGCCGCCCGGCACCGGCAACTCCAGACGACGACCAGATCGCTGTATCCGCAGCACGTCCGTGCGTACCGGGGACAGATCCCGAACCGCTGACTCAAGCCCCGCCATCCGCAGCAGCTCCTGCGCCCGCTGATTCAAACAGCAGCCACAAATCTTGCTCCGAGGAAACACATGCCGCTCAACCAGCAGGACCCGCAGACCCTGCCGCGCTGACAGCACCGCTGACACGCCGCCCGCGATGCCCGCGCCAAGAACCACCACGTCCCAGAGCTCTGCCGAAAGTTCCGCGTTCGGTCCCCGACTCATCTGCGCTGCCCGGAATGCGAGACATCAGCAGCCTGCCACGTCAGCAGAAATCGCTCCGGCCAGTGACGCTGTAAATTCGCTCCCTGTAATCCCGCACGCTTCGCCAATTCCAATACCTCCAATTGCGAAAACGCCGCTTCCACAGATACAGGACCGTCGAAATGCACTACAGGACTGCCACTCAATAACCGACAGCCAAGACACGCCAGCCAATAGCCAGACCATGTTCGCAACAGATCGTCAACCAACACCAAACCAGCCGACTCTCGCATCCGCACCAACAACCGCAATGCAGACTCCTCTGATAAGTGATGCAGAAACAAACTGTTCATCACAATGTCGTAATCAGGCTCCGGCCACGCGTCCTCAAGCACGTCCAGCTGGAAGAATTCAACACCCGTCAAACCACGAGAATCTGCCAGCTGCCTTGCTCGCGATACCGCCGTGCCGCTGATGTCACAGCCATGCACCACCGCAGACACACCCCTCGACCGAAATCGCTCCGCTGTCGCGATCGACAAATCCCCGCCACCACTCGCCAAATCCAGAATCCTGACCGCCGAACGCGCCGAACCAGTCGCCCCCGCCACATCACGCATCCCACGCCACAATGCTCCCGCCGTCCCGCTGAACCAATGGATCCGACGCAGTCCCGCCAGCGCAGACTCGTGCAGCCCCGCGTCCAGATGCGGATCGTCCATCCACTCCTGCTGCCGCTGACGAATCGCCAGATTCCTGCGAAATGTCCGCTCCGGTGGTCCAATTCCACGTCGATTCACGTTCCCTCGCTCATCTTGCTGACAGCCACAAAAAACTCCCCACGCGCGTATCTTCTCAAAAGGAAAGGTTTTTTCACCTCAGGCCTCGGCTGGGCTTGATTGAAAACCAAAACCGAGCGACACTGCCCAAAACGCCCGGATTCATAGGCGAAATCTATCAACACTTTAGGAATTATCGATACATGTTCTTTGAAATCGGCTGTTTCCACGCGGTTGGAGCGTTTCATTGAGCTCACTTGGACATTTTGCAGGGCGAAATGCGACTTATTTGCAGGGAGTGCATGATCATGGGCGCGAATGGAATCAGAGGCCTGCTGCTGGCGGTCGTGCTGGCGGCAGTTGGCGATGGTGTTGAGGCAGTTGCGTCTTCGCACACAGTGAATTCAGCGGCGAGCCGTGTCTATATATATGTGGGCAAAACGGGTCTCGGGCACAATCACGGGGTGGAGGGGCGGCTGAAGAGCGGTTCGCTGCGGCTGGATGGTGATGGTGCGGGCGGCGAACTGGTGTTTGACATGACCAGCTTCGACGCGGATACGGACGCAGCTCGGCGGTACGTGGGCTTAACCGGTTCGACCGACGCATCGACTCGACAGCAGGTGAACGCGAACATGAAGGGCGCCGCGGTACTGGACGTGCAGCGTTACCCGACGGCGAAGTTTGCAGTGGACGGCGTGAAGCGAACAGAGAAGAAGAGTCGGGATGGTCATGCGATTTACGAGCTGAGCGGCAAGTTCACGCTGCACGGTCAAACGCGACCGCTGAAGCTGGAGGCCAGTGTCGAGGACAAGGACGGCGATTTGCATTTGAAAGGCAACTTCAGCATTCTGCAGACGCAGTACGGCATTCGCCCCTACAGCAAGGCATTCGGGGCCGTGGGAGTGGCCGATCGGCTGACGATTTACGGTGATATCCGGCTGGAGGGTGGCGATCAGGAGGACGCCGCGAAGTGAAGTGGGGCGGAATTATTCTGCGAAGCCGTTGCCCGGTATTACCCGGGGATTGACAATCCCTGCTCTCCAGGTCCCAGCGGTGCGAACCGCGACTTTGGCCCTGCGACACCTGCGAACTGAACTGACACAGCATGATTTCCTGCAGCACCATTGAGAAGGACGTAATTCGGCGGCACTACGATGTGTCGACTTTCTTCTATCGTCTGCTCTGGGGGCGTCACATCCATCATGGTTTGTGGGACGGCGACGAGAGTCCTCAGCAGGCCGCTCAGCAGTTGACAGAGCGTGTGGCGCGTGAGGCCGCGATAGCTCAGGGAAGCCGTGTTCTGGACATTGGCTGCGGCATGGGTGGTTCTTCAATTTACCTCGCAAGTGCTCTTGGCTGTCGGGTCACGGGGGTGACTTTGAGTCCCTTTCAGCGGCGGTGGGCGTCGCTGGCGGCGAAGTTTGGCGGCACAGGAGGCCGCGCGGATTTTCTGTGTGCTGACGCGGAGAAGGTCGATTTTCCCGCGGCGGGTGCGGATGTGGTATGGAGCATCGAATGTACGGAACATCTGTTCGACAAGCCGGCCTTCTTTCGGCGAGCAGCCGCATGGCTCAAGCCTGGTGGCCGGATGGCGATCTGCGTTTGGTTTGCCGGTGACGATCCGCTGACGCCGGTTCAGCAACAGCTGGCGCATGGAGTCTGCGAAGGCTTCTTTTGTCCGTCGTTTGGGAGCGAGCGCGAGTATTCTGAATGGATGACGTCGGCAGGTTTGACGTTGACGGCGTCCTATGACTGGACGTCTCGCGTGTCCCGGACTTGGGAGATTTGTCGTGACCGGGTGCATCGCTGGGGTATACACAGAGTGGCTCACTGGATTGATCCTGGGCAGATCATCTTTCTGGATCGCTTCCAGATGCTGCTGGACGCGTACAACACGGGCGCGATGAAGTATGGCTGCCTGATTGCGGAGAAGCGCTGATGACGGGAGCTGCCGAACCGTCGGATGCCGTACTTCTGCCCTTCCCCGCTTCCGGCCCTCGTCATGCTGAAAGCTGGAGGCGGCTGACGGGCTTCACCTTCGGTCTGGGTGTGCAGGCGCTGTTTGTGGTTACGGTGGTGTACCTGTATTCATTTCTGCGCTGGGGAGTGACCGCTCCGGGCAGGCACTGGATGTGGGTGGACCTGCTGTTGTCTCTGCAGTTCGCCATACCGCACAGCGTACTGCTCCATCCTCGATTTCGTTCGCTCTTCAAACGCTGGTTTCCGAGTGAACTGCATGGAGCATTTTTCTGTTTGTGTACCTGCCTGAGTCTGCTGCTGCTGTTTGGCTGCTGGAAGTCTTCGCCGGGAGTTCTTTGGGAACTTGATGGCTGGGCTGCGGCGGTGATGACTGGCTGTTTTCATTTGTCGTGGGCCGCGCTGCTGTTCAGTATTCATCTGACCGGCCTCGGTTATCAGACAGGTCTGACGCAATGGCGACAGTGGTATCGGGGTCAGGCAGCCGGCCGCAGGGAATTTCGGGCGCGAAGTTTGTATCGTTATCTGCGTCACCCGGTATATCTGAGTTTTCTGGGGTTGATCTGGTTCACTCCGGTGATGACCTTCGACCATGCAATGCTCACAGGCGTATGGACGCTGTACATTTTTGCCGGCAGCATTCTGAAAGATCAGCGTTTGCTGTATTATCTGGGCGACTCCTACTCAGACTACATGTCTCAGGTTTCGGGCTACCCGGGGATGTTCTTCGGTCCTCTCGGTCGCCGGGCTCGTCAGCAGTCTGTTGCGGGTGATTCTGAGTGCGACCGTTCCAGGTCTGTTAAAGCAGCCTGATTTTCGTTGTCTTTTACACCAGCGGCGAGCCGCGGCATGAATCCTGTTCTGGTCCGCATCCGGTTGCTGCTGATCTACCTCGTCTGCCTGCTTCCGCTGGTCATCTGGGGAGCCGTACAGGCTCTGCAGGCCAGCAACAACTCACCGATCGACTGGGTTGACGGCTCTTTTGCGGCGCGGCGGGGCTACGACGAGTTTGTCAGATTGTTCGGTCCCGGCGATGCAGTGGTGATCAGCTGGTCCGGGTGTCAGCGCACAGACCCGCGCCTGGACGAACTGCTGGCGATGCTGCGTGGGGATCCCGAATTTCTGGATGCCGACGGCGCATCGTACTTCTATTCCGTAACCTGTGGCCGCGAGGTTCTGCAGCAGCTCACCGGAGCCACTGCGAGCAGGACATCCGACTCGAATGGACGCCCCGGTCCGCCTGAGGTTCCTGACGGCAGCGACGCATCCGAACCGAATGAGGCTGCGTCGCTGATGAACTCACCCGCTCCCCGTCTCGCATTGTCAGAACCCGTGGCGATCGAGCGATTGCGGGGCACGCTGCTGGGACGCGACGGACAGCTCACCAGCATCATCTGCCTGCTCAACAGCGAGGGACTGACGCGACGTGCGGCGATTGTGGCAGAAGTCAAGCGACGGATTCAGGATCTGTTCGAGATTCCTGAGTCGGAGCTGCATCTGGCAGGACCGGTCATAGACGGCTTAACAGTCGATGAAGCCAGCCATCGGTCGCTGACTCAGTTTGCTCTGCCATCTTCCGTTGTGATCTTCGTGATCTGCCTGCTCTCGCTGAAGTCATTCGCGGCTGCGATCGTGGTGTTTCTGACGGCTTCGCTCTGCCAGGCACTGGTATTATCGGTGATGTATTACAGCGGTGAACGGCTCAGTGCCCTGTTAATCATTCTGCCGCCCCTCGTGCAGGTGCTCACTGTTTCCGGCGGCATTCATCTGATGAATTATTATCTGAACAGCGTCAGGCACATGCCGCCACGCGAGGCCGCGATCGAATGTTTTCGGCAGGGCTGGCTGCCGACAACTCTGTCTCTTGGAACCACAGCGATTGGCACGGCTTCGCTGATGGTGAGCGGTCTTGAACCAATTCGCCTGTTTGGAATTTACGGTACGGTTGGGGTCCTGCTGACGCTCGCCGCGGTGCTCGCGGCGATTCCCTGTTCAATGTATGTATTTGGCCGACCGCCACGGCAGGGAAAGTCGCTCAACGCTGCTGCAGCGGGCGAATCTCCACCCGCGCACGAGCGTCGCACTGCATGGCACAGACTCACATGGATCCTGCAAGACTTTAACCTCGCCTGCCTCGTGCTGTTGTTTGGCGTGATGGGGCTCGCCTCGGCCGGCTTGCCATGGCTGAGGACATCGGTGCGAATCGAGACGCTCTACGAACCCCAAAGCCGCATCATGCAGGACTACGCATGGCTCGAAGACCGAATTGGTCCACTCGTGCCCATTGAAGTGCTGCTCACTGTCGATGCAGACGCGGCACTCACGGACCGCGGGGTTCTGGATCTGCTCTGGAAGCTCGAACGTCGTCTGCGTGAACTGCCGCACGTAGATGCCACGTACTCGGCGCTCACGCTGTTTCCTGAATTCCCCAAAATGCCGGGACTGTCCCCGGCCATGCGCCTGCGACTGCTCAATAAGGCTATCTCAGAGGCCCGACCGGCGTTCGAACAGGCCGGGGTCCTGAAGGTTCGGGAAGAGGGAGACGTCTGGCGAATGACGGCCTGGGTCAGCGCTCTGGCGCCGCTCGATTATGGCCAGGTACTTGAACAAACCAGTGAAGCTGCTGATCCGCTTCTCGCGGATCTCTCTGAGGATGTTCGTGGCAAAGTCAGTCTCGGAGTCTCTGGAATCATGCCTCTGGTGCATCAGATCCAGGGGCGACTGCTGACGGATTTATTCAGCAGCCTGATGTCAGCACTGCTGGTCATCACAGTGGTGATGACCGTTGTGCAGGCCGGGTTTCTGAACGGTCTGCTGGCGATGGCTTCGAATGTATTTCCGATTGTGATTGCGTTCGGCATGATGGGATTGCTGCGGCATCCGATGGACATCGGGTCGGTGATGACTGCCAGCATTGCCCTGGGAATCGCAGTCGATGATACGCTGCATTTCCTGACATTTTTTCGTCGCACATTATCGGTGCCGGGGACAACACGTGAGCAGGCGGTGGTGGCCACATTTCAGGATTGCGGCCCGGCGATGATTCAAACATCCATCTCCTGCGGCCTCGGGTTGCTGGTGTTCGCGTTCAGTGATTTTGTGCCGACAAGTCGGTTTGCCGTGCTGATCGCATTTCTGCTGTTGCTGGCGCTGCTGGGCGACCTCCTGCTGCTGCCTGCACTGCTGCTCTCCGCGGCCGGGCGTTTATTTGAAACGAAGGAATTCATGCCGATTTTGCCCCGAGAAACCCAGGATTTGGCAAAAACTGCCGAATAGACATAGCCCGTTTGGCTGAATTCCTGGTAGGATTCAGACCAAAGGTTCGCTCGTTTATCACCCCGGGGGCTCCGCGGCCGCTCGTTTTGTCTTCTCAAATCCCAAGGAAATCTCGCTCATGACCATGCATCTCGGCCGCCGCGTCGGCCTGTCGCTCGCACTGCTGGCCGCCGCCGCGCTGCCCGCCACCTGCCTCGCCGACGAAGGCCTGACCATCGGCTCAAAAGCCCCCTCCATCAACGTTGAACACTGGGTCAGCGACGGCAAGGGTGCCTTCAAGCCCGTCAAGGAATTCCAGTCAGGCAAAGTTTACGTCGTGGAATTCTGGGCCACATGGTGCGGCCCCTGCATCGCCAGCATGCCTCACCTCGTTGATGTTCAAAAAGAATACGCCAAAAAAGGCGTGCAAATCGTCAGCATCAGCGACGAAGATCTGGAAACTGTCGAAGGCTTCCTCAAACGCCCCTTCGAAGCACCTGAAGGTGCCAAGGATGCCCCTGCCACCTTCGGCGAACTCACCAGCGCCTACTGCCTCACCACGGACCCCGACCGCTCCGTCTACATCGACTACATGGAAGCAGCCGGACAAGGCGGCATCCCCACCTGCTTCATCGTTGGCAAAACCGGACTCGTGGAATGGATCGGCCACCCCATGGAGATGGACGAACCGCTCGCTCAGGTCGTCGGTGACTCGTGGGATCGCGAAGCTGCTCTTGCCAAATTCAAAAAAGGCCAGATCCTCAATATCCTGATGTCGAAGCTCAATCGCCTCGTGCGAACCGGCAAAACCGAAGAAGCACTCAAACTGGTCGAAGATGCCAAAAAAGAAGTCGGCGACGATCCCTCCACCCAAATGCAACTCGCCAACATCAGCATGCAGGTGCGGCTGATGCCCGCCATTCAAAAACTTCAGCAGGGTGAAACCGAAGCCGGCCTCGAAGCCCTCGCCAAAATCCTCGAATCCGCACCGGCAGATGCGAAAGACCAGATTCGTGGTATCCAGGTCCGCGTGATGATGCAGGCCGAAAAAGCAGATGAAGCCGCTGCCGTGCTCACCACCATGGCCAAACAGGAAAAAATCAACGCCAACTCCCTCAACGATGTCTCCTGGTTCGTCTACGAACAAGCCAAGGATGCTCCGACCTTCTCAAAACCACTCATCGCCGCTGCGCTGGCCGCCGCTGAACGCGCCGCCGATGCCGAACCCAAAAATGCCGCCATCGTCGATACACTCGCACACCTCGTCCACCTCAGCGGTGATCTCGATCGCGCTATCACACTGCAGACAGAAGCTGTTAAAAACTCCGCCAATGTTCCTGGCGAATCCGCCCAGGAAATGGCCGCCTTCCTGCAGCAGCTCAAAGACGAAAAGGCAAAGAAGTAAATTCCTGCTGTCAACCGCATTCGTCGCGTAACCAGCGCCCTTGCCAGGGGCGCTGGTTTTTTGTTGACCATCCTCGTCGATGTCTTTAAAACTCACTGAGCTGCAGTCGGCCAGCTGCTTTCTCCCATCTGCATCAGCGGTTTTGGGGGACAGTGATTAGTGTCGTTCGCTGAACCCGCAGTGTTGTCGGTGCGAACCTCCGTCCTCCCTTCCTCCTTCGTCCTTCCTCCCATCCCCCTCATTCCTCCGAGCTTTCACTCATGCCTTCTCATGTTCGCTACGGGATCATCGGCGTTGGTGCTGTTTCCGATTTTCACCACGTGCCCGGTATCCGACTCGATCCTCGCTCCAGTCTCACCGCGATCTGTGATCCCAACGAAGCTCTGCTGAAGCAGCGGCAGTCAGAATGGGGACCGGTGAATGCGTATACCGATTTTCGGCAGCTGGCGGCTGACCCGAATGTGGATGCTGTGATCATTGCCACTCCGAATTTTGTCCACCGCGAACAGGCACTGGAATGTGCCCGCAACGGTAAGCACATCATGTGCGAAAAGCCGCTGGGGCTGAACTTCGAGGAATCTGCCGAGATGTATCGGGCGGCTCGCGATGCCGGTGTCCGCCATATGACGGCCTTCACCTATCGCTTCGCTCCTTCCATGCGCTACGTGCGGCATCTGGTGAAATCGGGTGCACTCGGGACACCTCGTCATTTCCGCAGCCAGCGATTTCTGGATCTTCCGGAAACCAGCTGGGGCTGGCGGCAGATCAAGTCGCTTGCGGGAGCCGGCGACCTGTTCGACATGACCATTCACCGCATCGACTTTGCTCAGGACCTGCTCGGTCCCATCCGCTCTCTCTGCGGAGCTGTCGCGCAATTCGTCCCTCGCGACAGGACGGCCGATGGCAAACCCTGCCCACCGTCTGAAGTGGACGACTGGTCCAGCCTGATCGGCTTCTTCGAAAGTGGCGCCGTGGGGGTCTGGGAAGGCAGCACGCTGATGAAAGGCCACAACAACAACGGCGTCGGTTACGAATGGGCGGAGGTCAACTGCAGCGAAGGTTCCGCCGCCTATCAGCTCACCGATCCCAATAACATCATTCTTGCCCGCAATGGTCGGGACCTCGAAAAGCTCCCGGTCCCCACGGAATTTCTCAAGGCCCCCGGCAGCCCTCGCGATCCGTCCCAGGGCAAGGCCAGCACAGTCTTTCGCTATGACCTCGTCTACGAACTGACGTCGGCGATTATCGAAGAGCGCGACGCTGTGCCCGGATTCCACGACGGAGCTCTCGCGCAGGCCGTCGCCGATGCGGTGCTCGTCTCTTTCGCAGACCGTCGCTGGGTGGACGTGCAGTCCAATCTGGGCTAGGCCCGAAATTTCATCTCCAGCATCTCACGCCTCACCCGGAACCGCCGCATGCGCACTCTTCTTCAGGCCCTGTCATGTCTTTTCAGACTGCTGCCGCTGCTGGTGTGCCTGCTGCTTCCCTCCGCAAGGCCCTCCCATGCACAGGACTGGCACCTGCTGACCGTTCCCGACGCCTGGCGCAGCGTCCCCGCAGGGGATCTCAAACCGATCGACGGTTATTCCTGGTATCGTGCGCTCGTACGAATCCCGGAGGAATGGAACGAACAGCCGCTGACGCTGTTCATCGAAGCACTCGATGACGCCCGTTCCGCGTGGGCCGGTGGACAGGCCGTGGGGCTCACCGGCACCTTTCCACCGAACTTTCGCAGCGGACTCGGTGAACGCGGGCGTTTCGCCGTCGAACCACAGTTGGTCCACGGCGGCGCATTTCTGCCCATTGCCATTCGTGTGTACCAGTATGACCCGCGTCCGAATTTCAGCGTCGCCCCGCCAGTGCTCATGAACGAAGCTCGCCGCGAAGCCATCCGCCTCGAAGGCATCTGGCAATATCGCCCCGGTGATGACAACAAATGGGCCGCTGCAACTCCGGCCGATTTCAAATTCGATCCTGCTCAACCACTCAGCGATGCCGACGCCGCAAAGCTGGGAGTCCATCGCCGGGTGGATATGGTGGACAACGTGGAAAAGTATGTCGCGCGGAGGAATGGTGACACCGATCCGCTATCGCCCGCTGAAGCCCTCGCACGCTTTCAAACGCCTTCCGATCTGCAGGTGGAACTCGTCGTCGCAGACCCCGTAATCGCTCAGCCACTGTTCATGTCCTGGGACGAACGCGGCAGGCTTTGGGTCATGGAATATCGCCAGTATCCGGACCCTGCAGGCCTGAAAATGGTCAGCCGTGACACGTTCCTGCGATCGGTCTACGACAAAGTTCCTCAGCCGCCGCCACGGCATGTTCCCGGAGCAGATCGGATCAGCATTCACGAGGATCGGGACGGAGACGGCACACCAGAAATTCACAGCGTCTTCGTCGATGGCCTGAACATCGCCACGTCGTTCGCTGTCGGCCGCGGCGGTGTCTTCGTCACCAACCCACCGTATCTGCTCTTCTACCCTGATCGCAACCACGACGATGTCCCCGACGGTGACCCGGAAGTGCTGCTGGAAGGCTTCGGTATCGAAGATTCTCATTCGGTCATCAACAGCCTGCGGTTCGGTCCGGATGGCTGGTTGTACGGGGGCCAGGGAAGCACCGTCTCGGCAGCCGTCAAAGCACCTGGCAGCACTCAGCCGCCCGTGCGGTCGCTGGGACAAGTCATCTGGCGATATCACCCTGAGACAAAGGTTTACGAGATCTTCGCGGAAGGTGGCGGCAACACTTTTGGCTGCGAAATCGATGCGAAGGGCCGCGTCTTCTCCGGACACAATGGCGGTGATACACGCGGGTTTCACTATGTTCAGGGTGGCTACTATCGCAAGGGCTTCGGTAAACATGGTCCGCTGTCCAACCCGTTCAGCTTTGGCTTCTTCGAACAGATCCGACATCACAGCGTCCCCCGGTTTACTCATACGTTTGTGATTTACGAAGACCAGCTGCTGCCGGAACGCTTCCGAGGCAGATTGTTCGGAGTCGAACCGCTGCAGGGGCAGGTTGTTCTGAGTGACCTCCGACCGTGGCAGTCATCCTTCGAAACCGAAGACATTGAACGCGTCCTGAAGACGGATGACCCATGGTTTCGTCCAGTTGATATTCGCACAGGTCCCGACGGCGCGATCTACGTGGCGGACCTGTATGAACAGCGCATCGATCACAGCAGTCACTATGCGGGCCGAGTACACAAGAGCAGCGGCCGCATTTATCGGCTGACTCCCAAAACGAACGCCGGAAGTCACCCCACAGCTCCCGCGTCACTCGGCAAGGCAACCTCACAGCAGCTTGTCGCTGAACTTCACGAACCCTCCAGAACCCGCCGCCAGACAGCCCTGCGGCTGCTCGGCGATCGTCATGACGAATCCCTGATCCCGGAACTGCGAAAAGAACTGTTCGCGGCCTCCGGCCAGACCGCGCTCGAACTGCTCTGGGCCCTGCACGCCTCCGGTGGCCTCAGTGATCAAGCAGCACTCGAACTCCTGCAGCATCCCGAAAGCGATGTGCGGGCATGGACCGTTCGACTGGTTTGCGATCCCGTCGGAACACGGCCAGAGACGGCCGCCGCCCTCGCGCTTGCCGCTGATCGCGAATCATACATCGACGTTCGCAAACAGATGGCCAGCTCTGCCCGCAGACTCCCGCCACAGCTGGCCCTGCCGATCCTCAAAGCACTGCTCCAGTACGATGAAGACGCTGCGGATCTGCACCAGCCACTGCTGTTGTGGTGGGCCCTCGAAGCACAAATCGGACGCACTCCCGCAGAGACAATTCTGCAGGCAGTGTTCGATTCCCCGCAGCAGTGGCAGCGGCCGCTTGTATCGCAGCATCTCGCAGAACGTTTCATGAAACGCTATGCACTCGCAGGCACTCGTGCTGATCTTGTCGAAGCAGCGCGTGTCCTGAAGGCTGCTCCCGATCGACAAACCGCAGATCGCTTGCTCAAGGGCTTCGAAGAAGCCTTTCAGGGCCGTAGTCTCGCCGGAATCCCCGATGAGCTCGTCGAGGCCCTCGCAGCCAGTGGTGGCGGTTCGCTTGCACTGCGATTTCGCCAGGCTCAGCCCGATGCAGTCACCGAAGCTCTGCAGCTGGTGGTCGATCGCTCCACCCCCGCTTCCACTCGAATCCCCCTGATTGAAATCTGCGGCCAGCTGCGGCAGCCGATGCTGCTGGAAACACTGCTGAAATTATCGGCTGAAGAGAACGACAGCACTCTGCTCGCTGCCGTCCTCACTGCCCTGCAGAACTATGACAGCCCCGAAATCGCCCACAGCGTTCTCTCCCGACTGCCAAAGCTCGATGGCGATGCCGCACTCGCAGCAGAGTCACTCCTCGCCAGCCGCGCAGGCTGGACCGAACAACTGCTGGTCGCCATCGAAGCCGGGCAGGTACAAGCCACGCAGCTGTCAGCCGCTGCGGTTCGCAGAATGCAGCTTCATGACAGTCCCGCCATTCGTGCCTCGCTCGAAAGACTCTCCCTCGCCGTCGCCGGACTCTCGGCCTCCCAGGTTCAGGCCGAAACCTCCGCCGTCATGACAGCACTCGCCACCGGTTCCGGAAACCCACGCACCGGCAAACGACTGTTCATGCAGAACTGCGGTCGCTGTCATCTGCTGTTCGAAGAAGGCGGTCGCATTGGCCCTGACCTGACTCCCTTCAACCGCGATAACCTCGAACGCATGCTGGCCAGCGTCATCAACCCCGGCATCGAAATCCGCGAAGGGTTTGAAAACCACCTGCTGGTCACCACAGACGGTCGAATCCTGAATGGTTTTCTTGTCGAACGCGACGGACAGGTAGTGATTCTTAAAGGTGTCGATGGCCAGAATGTGATTGTCAAACAGGATGACATCGAAGAACTCAAAGTCGTTCCGCAGTCAGTGATGCCCGAAGGCACGCTCAAAGGCCTCAATGAACAGCAGCTGCGGGACCTGTTCGCCTACCTGAGGTCCACTCAGCCCGTTAACTACTGATCAGGAGCCGATGATCGTGGAGTCCCCGGTACAGGTCCGCCAGCTGGATCACGTGACCTTCGTTGTCCGAGACGTCGAGGCCAGTCGCCGCTTCTACGTTGGTGTGCTCGGAATGACCGAAGTTGCACGCCCGGCATTCTCCTTCGGCGGCGCCTGGTTTCAGGCCGGTGCCACCCTTGTACACCTGATCGAAGAACATCCGCAAAGCGGCCCCGCAGGCTTCCCTGTGGAAGTCCTGAAACGATCATCCCGCAACCACCACGTCGCCTTCGCCGTCGAAGATGCACACGCCGCAGCCGCCAGTCTCAAATCCCGTGGCATTGAACTCCTCGATGACCCCAAACTCCGACCCGACGGCGCGGTCCAGGTCTTTCTCACAGACCCAGACCACCACGTCATCGAACTCTGCTCCGGTCCCTGATCTCCTGCCTCCCGGCGTTCCGACTGAACCACCTAAGGTTTCTCCGACAGCGTCGCAACAGGCACGATCGTGCCATTTTCCGCGCGAATTTCTACAATCGTCCTGCGATTTGGCCACTCCGACTCAGGGATGTTCTGTAACGCCTTTTTCTGAACGCTAAGCAGCTGCCGGTCGAATCGATTGCTGAAAAACAGGTAGATTGTCCATGGTGTCGTATCAGCATTCGAACCAGGGGCCTCGCTGATCGATGACTGCAGCGTCTTCAGCAGCCCCTCAGGCTCCGTCAGTCGAATACTCCGTCTGGAGCACTGCTGTTCCTCGGCAGTACTGACAGGCGTCCACGATGCCGGAGCACTGCAGGCACCCCGCATCATCAGCTCTCCTCCCACGTCCGACTTTCTGGCAATCACAAAACCCGCGCCCTGCCGGATCATCAGATCAATCAGCTCCCTCGTAGGTTTGAACTGGAGAATCAATCGGGCCATCTTGAGCCCGTCCAGTTCCTCACGGTCACTGAGCTGTCCGTACAGCTCTGCATCGGCCGCCGTTTGTCCCGACTGCTCATCCGCCTCAGTCGGCTGCTCCGACTCTCCGCGCCCACTGTTGCCCGCATAGTGAATTGGTTCAAAAGGCTTCCCTTCCTCGCCCGTCTCCTCATGGACAATCACGGCTTCCGGTCCACGATCGGGGTGTGGAGCGACGACACCGGACCCCACCGTTGACTGGCCTCCCGGTGGTTCCGAAAACAGCCACAACCATGGCTGCGGAACCACGAACGAAACGGTCATCAGAAGTATGATAACGGCATGCAGTCCCAAACTGATCAGGACAGCGGCAATCCCCGGCATGTTAAATCTCCTGTTTCGGTTATCGCACGAGTTCAAACACTTGAATTCCGTGATCCTGGAGCAGGCTGCGAATCTCCAGTCCGCGGCCATAGCTGGCGTTGCGGTCGCCTGCCAGCTGAAGAGCTGTTCCCTTTGACAATTCCCCAATGTATTGGCGAAACCGCTCGTCGCTCACCGGCTGTGAATCAAGCAGCAGATCACCGGAGGCATTGATTTCCAGAAGTGATGGACGTTGTTCCAATGACTGCAGTGACGCGCCACCACCGACTTCCGTCAGCTGCAGATCCTGCCGCACTCGAAGCTGCTGCAGAGGTGGCATGATCAGCATCAGCAGCGCCACCAGCATCACCAGCGGGTCAATCAGGTTGGTCAAATCCACTTCATCCCCGTCCGTATCCGCCGAGGCTGCGGTAAAATCATCCAGCATCGCTCTCACCTTCTGTCAGTTTGTCAGGTTAGTGTGAATACACAATGCCTTTGGGTGCATCGGGAACACGGACGATTGTGGGTTCCCTTCGTTCAGGGCGGTCTTCCGTATGTGAGCCCCCGAGCAACGCCTCCAGTTCGCACCACATACCGGCAACACGCTCCTGAAAAGGCTGCCAGAACAGCCGCACGGCCAGCTGACAGAAGCAAGCCACGAAGATTCCGTAAAGCGTTGTCTCAATCGCCACAGAGAAACCGCTGATGATCTGGTTGGCATCTGCGGCCTCATGGGAAAATTCTGCCATACTCGTTGAGATTCCCGCCAGCGTTCCGCCCAGTCCCATCAGGGGAGCGGTTCGTGTCAGGAGTCCGCTGAGTCGCGCTGCACCGCGATCGAGTTGACTGATCCACTGTCGCACTGTGATCCGCGCAAGGTCCCGCTCTCCCTGCAGCAGCAGTGTGACAGCGCGATCCAGCAGTGGCTCGCGGGAAAGCGACAGCTTGCCAGTGATTTCCGTCGCCGACATTCGCCCATTTGTGACTGGACGGCGTTGCCGCAGATGGGTCAGCAGAGCATTCAGGCTGTGAAGTCCTGTCAAACGCTGTATTCGGCAGGTCAGCACCGCCTGAATCAGCAGGGCAAGTCCCAGGACACTTTGAATCAGAAGTACCAGTGTCAGAATCAGGCCAAGCGTTTTCATGGCTGAGTTGCTCCGGTTATACGGGGGCTGAAAAGTTGAGCGATTGCCGAAAAATGTCGACGACTCGAATCGCGAGTCGTCGACAACTGAAACTCCAGATCCGTCTTCAACTCGTCCGCGGAATCCTGCTACTCAGCGGGATTTGGATCGGCAGTACTTTCAGACTGCGGCTTGAGGTAGGGCTTGAGGGCGTCCACCGCATTACCGCTGTACTTCGCAGATGCGGATTTCCCGCGAGTGCGAGCTTTGCCCGAATACCCCTGGACAGTCTTCGCATCCTCAACAAAAGTCCGAATCAGGCTGCCAACCTCGGCGATATTCGCATTCAGCCCAGGCATCACGGAGGAGATTCGCTGCAGGCGGTCACGCATCTGGGCAGCCGTAATTTTTCGACCGCGAATTTCTGCCACGCGGGTGACCAGCGTTTGCTGGCCGACCGCCCTGTGAAAACTCACCACCAGAGCATTTCGCAGACGCTTGACCTCTTCCTGTTGCGACATCAGGTCTGCGATGTAGTCCTGCATGTCGATCTGGTCCAGCTCAGCCAGTTGCTGCTGCAATTTCAGTGTCTCGAGATTTGTCTGCAGAAGATCCACATCAAATTCTACTTCCAGTGGCAGTGGCTTCCCGGACTCGATCAACTCGCGATGCTGACCGGCCAGCGATGCCAGCTTCCCTTCAATCTCGCTGATCGATGCAACGTAGCCCTCCACTTCCGCTACGGCCTCCTCTCGCGCACTTTCGCAGAGCGCCTTTGCGCTCCCGACGGTCTTCTCCAGCTGATCCAGTGCCTTGACAGTCTTCGGACCCAACTGAGCGTATGAATTGAGAATCTCGCCCGCCTGAGTCAGTGCTTCCGTCACCGACGACTCGTAAGCTGCCCGCTGCTTCGCATCATTCGGGTTGGCTCGAACAGCCATGAGCTTCTCACTCATGTTCTGCACCGCCTCCGTAAAGGTCTGCTGGATCTTCTGCTGCGCCGGACCCAGCTCGTCTGTCAGCAACCGCTCCGCCTCGTCACGGCTGGTCACCACATTGCCAATCTCTACCTCGAATTCCTTCATGCTCTCATCGTCGTCTCCGGAATTGAGGACCGGCAGCTGTGCAACAGCCGGCGTAATGAGCGACATCAGCAGCACAATCGCCGCGATCTGCGCCAGTGTTCGGTGAATCAAGTCTGATTTCATGGTCAGATCTCCTTCGAAAGTCAATACAAACAAACATACGAACAGGGAATGTGGCGCGACTTCGAACCACTACCTCCTCTAAGACGGTCCTGTACTCGATTAATTCAGCCGATTTTTCCGGAATTTTTTTGGCATCGACCGCTACGCAAAAATCACTGCCGCAGCCTTCGTACTGCCCTGGCTTTATCTGATCTTCAAGGCCCGTCACGGCCTGCCAATCAGCAGCCGCCTGATCCACACTCCGAGGGACTCGCGACGATCATCGTTCTGTGTCACTGCGGACACCGCCGCGTCAGTCCTGTCCGGAAGTTCGCAGACAACACACGCAGCGGCCCGGAAAAGATGAGCCGTGCAGGGGTTGTGTTCTGAAATTTCCGGGTAGTTAGAGAGTGCCTGCAGCTGTGCGGAAAGAGTCAACCTGAGAAACTCATCCGGGTCCCCCACAGCCAGCTTCTTCAGCTCCTGGATGCGGTTCTGCAGAATACTGCGACGCTCACCCGCAGCAGTTTCCGCAACAGCCATGCAGGCTCGAAAATACGCGCTCTGCCAATCCGTGGGCCAGCCGATTTTTCTGGAATCTGCTCGGCGGACATCCGCATGCCTGTCGCCGACAGGTGTCGCACTGGCCACCGTGGAACCGACCAGGGGCGGCTGCGAGGCTGTCACTGCCGGCTGATGGCGGCGAAGTATCAGAGAGGGAGACCTGTCAGTTTCTGACTGCCACCGAACAAACACCTGCCACGCCCCCCATAGTGTCTGATCGCGCGTTTCCCGAATCTGCAACGTGGTTCCGTGTTCGCTCTTGAGCCTCTCATACCGTTGGCGGAGAAACTCGAACAGCAACTGTCGGTCCGCTGGCTCCGGCGTACCGCCTTCCGTGAAGAGCAACATCTGGAGCTGCTCGCCAAACTCAAGGCGGATTTCATGGATGTACTGCCTGCTCATATTCGTTGTCCGTAAAACAGGTGAAACTTCAGGAAACTTCAGCGGAGCTGGCAGTGCCAGCCAGACAGACTTTCCAAATCAGCACTCAGCAATTCCACAATATGTTTCATGGCTGTTGCCTGTCCGCTGCTGCTGTCCACATCCTGTGGCAGGATCGCATGGAGGATGCTCCACGGAACAAGAGACTGCAGATTGAACGGCGTCAGCTGCGCACCCGCTTTCAGGAGCGTCACGGAAGTACGAGCTGCTGCTGCCGCAGTGTCCGATGGCGAAGGCGATCCCGTCCGCGATGCCGATTCGACAGCCGTGCTGTCGATATTACGAACGCTGCTGAAGCCCATCGCCGAAACTGGCAGGATTATGGCTGCATTCACAACCCTGCTCACACGGATAGTATCAACCAGAGGCTTCAGGAGCTGTTTCAGTTCTTTATCAGGCAGTTTACTCTGGGCTGCCTCCGCGCTGACGGCACAGCGGTCAATCTGCGTCAACAGAACGCAGACACTGAGAGTTCCACCACGCAGTGCTTTGGCTTCCAGAGCTGTGCGGAGACAAATCTGGGCAGTCTGAATATCCGCCTGAAACTGACGACAGGCTTCTGCATGGCCGGAAGGCCACGGAATGCAGATCCAGATGGCAGAAGCCTGTTGCAGCCGATCGATGTAGGTTTGGAAAATCCTGCGAAAATCCGGGCTGGCATCAGGATTCATCATCACCTGCCCAATGCACTCGTTAATTGTGAGTTTCACACGTTGCTGTTCGCCGTCTGTGAGCATCCAGGTGGTGCCCGAATCATCCACAGTCGTTCCCATTCCGCTTGACTGAAGGTCATTCTCCCGCCGCTGATTGCGCCGCATACGCTCAATCGCCGCTGCCGGATTCCCGGCCGGAGCCGCAATCTGGAGTCCGGATGGCAGCTGTTCGGGAAACACATGCTGACTGAGCGCCGTATCGAGAGTTGTCTTGCCGGCAGCTGATCGACCAATGAACTCGACCTGAACGGGCAGAGGCGGGAATCGGCCACCAGCAGCGCGTGAGTACGACCGACGGGGATTGAAGAGCGAACTGAGAAATTGAAAGAGGAGTGTCATATCTGGAGTTTCCTTCGAGTAACGGTGTGATTCAGCGTCGACGCCCACCGCAGACACTTGCGAGCGTTTGTTTTCGATCAAGTCTTCCAGGAATCGTGTCGCTGCCGGGTTCAGCGATCCCAAACAGAAGCAGCCGCAGAAGTCGACAGACAGCGACCACAAATAGAGCGCCGACGGCCAGCCAAAGCCCCGGACGCTGCGGCAGCTCGTACTGCAGCCAATCCCAGATCGAGGGCAGATAATGCTCCATCATTGAAGCCAGACGCTGGCCAAGCGAGGGCACAAGAATCCCGACGCCGGCGCCGAACGACACCAGCAGCGTGATAACTGCCAGCAGCAGACGCACCACAGCCGCAGCCACCAGGTCCAGAAACCTCGACGGTGCCGACAGCACAATTGTGCACAAACAAAGAATTGCTTCCAAAGAATCGAACATTCGAATAACTCCGTGGCTGAGTCCCTCACACTGGAATAACGAATTCACACACATTAGTGATCCCAAAATTAATGCGGCTTCGCAGGCGATTCGCTCCCCGCCGGCGATGGCGACGGCGATACCGACGGCGATGGCGGATTGGTGTTCCACGCTTCCACGAGATCACCAAACATCCTGATGACTTCGGCATCGGCGTCCTCCGTGCCACTGCTGTCCCTCGCATCGCCCTTTGACTTGCCTGATTCAACCGTCCCCGGACCCACCGACTCGGTGGCTGCCGATGTCTCCGCATCCTCCCTGTCTCCCCCAAAGAACATGTCACAGCATGCAAACAAAACGGGGATGATCAGCAGGGCGAAAGCAACCCTGAACAACTGCTGCAGCGTACGGAACATCGAAGCTCTCCTGTGTCTGTGAGTTGAAGTCATGCGGGCCAGCAGGCCTGGTCCTCTGTATTCAGGACGCAACTCCCCTCGCAGAATTCAGTCCGCCACAAACTCAATTTTCTGATTCCCGCTGAAAGGAATGTCCGCTTTCGCCGGCATCGCCACCTGCAACATCAATGCGGTCACTGAATTGCCGAATCATAATTGTGGATAGGAAACTCCTGATTTGCTGAGCCTGGAGTTTTCACCGTCGTGGCCTTGACAATTGCCATCGATTCCGTCTTTAATGGATGCAACGCGAAAAGAGCTGACCGGGTCTATGTTCCGGTACGGCTCGTTTTTTTTCGCAGGACAGACCCTTGTTTTGGAGTTTCCAGATGCATCGATTGTTGGTTTTTGCAGCCATTCTTGGGCTGGCAGTTGCAGTGCCGGGTTCCGCTGACGAAAAGAAGCCGGAAGGCCAGGCAAAGAAGGAATTCAAAGCGACCTGCCCGGTTTCCGGCAAGGACGCAGTTCGTGATCAGTCCGTGGCCTACAAAGAAAAGAAGGTCTACTTCTGCTGTGGCAACTGCAAGGCTGCATACGAAAAAGACCCCGCCAAGTTCGCCAACAAAGCCAATTGGCAGCTTGCCCAGACCCGACAGTTCGTGCAGACCAAGTGCCCCCTCTCCGGTGGTGCAATCGACAAGGCTCAGAATGTCGAAATCGGCGGCGTGAAAGTCGCATTCTGCTGCGATATGTGCAAGGGCAAGGCATCTGCTGCAACCGGTGACGATCAGGTCGCCATGGTGTTTGCAGACGGCCCGTTCGCCAAGGCCTTCGAAGCTCGTAAGCCAGGCGAAGGCAAGAAGAAGAAGGCTGAGTGATCTGCTTTGCGGGTTTCCGCGAACGGTACACACAACATCATGACCCTTCGCCGTAAACGGCGAAGGGTTTTTTATTACCCGGCCCAGGGACGCTCAAAGATTTTTCCGATCCGGACTGCCCCAAAACCCGTTCAAAAGCTATCCTCCCGACATGATCGCCCTGCTGTCACGGAGGAAACACATGCGAACTCAGCCCCGCACCAACCCGGAAACCGACCGCTGCCAGGAACTTATACAGCAGCTTGGTGGAGACCTCGTCAGTGACCTGAATGTCGAAGCTGACTTTCACTGCGTCACACTGACTGGCCGTGCGGCCTCATGGTATGCCAAACAACTGGCAACCACTGCTGCTCGACGAATGTACCCCAACCACCGCATCGAAAATCAGCTCAACGTCGTTCTTCCACGCTGATGCCTCGGCGTCCGCAGCAGCCCCGTAACAAACGCTCCCACAGATCGGTGCAGACCGCGCTCAGGGTGCGACCGCTGTTGTCCATGCTGGTGAATCCAGCGCCAGTTCACGGTACTCCCGCTGCAGAAGTGCCCTGAGCTCCTCTTCCTCCGCAAGACCGCGACCGGCAAGATTGAGTGTCTCACCGGGATCGTTGGTGAGGTTGTAGATTTCCAGATCAGTGAGCTCAGCCTGCTGCACCTGAGCAAGTCGCTCTGGAGTCAGATTTTCATAGCGCGGAAGCTGGCCGCCATCGAGTCTTGCAAGAACCTTCCATGGGCCGTGTCGCATCGCGACGCGGGCATCATTGACAGCGTTGTAATACGCCCACAGCAGCGGTTTGGGACGCTGCGGAACCCGGCCATCCCTGAAGAGCTCCGCAAGACTGACACCGTCCAGAGGTCGATCGGCCGGAGGCTGAACACCGGCCAGTTGCAGCAATGTCGGAAGCAGATCCAGCGAGGATGCGGGGATGGCGGAGACCTGCCCCGGCTGAATCCCCGCGGGCCAGTTCATGATGCCAGCCACGTGGAACCCGCCGTCGTGAGTATGCAGCTTCATGCCCCGCAAGCCGCCCGTGATACCCCACGAACGCTTGCCGGCCATGTAGCGCCGGAGCGTTTCCGGACCGTTGTCAGACGAGAACACAATCAGCGTGTTGCGACGTACCCCCATTTGCTCCAGATGCTCCACCAGACGCCCGACTGCCTGATCCAGATTGTGCACATTTGCAAAATACTGCGCCTGGTCCTCATTCCATGCAGCTGGCTGGTATTTGCTTACAAGCTCTGGCGGTGAAGCAATCGGCTCGTGAGGTTCGTGAAAGGCAAGGTAGGCAAAGAACGGCGGAGCTTCCGGAGTCGTGTTGCGATTCTTGAGCCACTGCACGACTTCATCGACGACCAGCCCGCAGCTGTAGCCCTCCAGTGGTCCAGCAGGTTTGCCGTTGCGAACAAAATTGGTCGGGTTATGGTGCGAAGGCCCGGCGTTATTCTGTGTGGCGAACCAGTGGTCGAAGCCGAAATCACCAGGCTGCGGCTGATCGGGACTGTTGAAACGACTGTTGCAGTGCCATTTGCCTGACAGACAGGTGTCGTAGCCGGCGGCCTTGAGCAGTGCAGGCAAAGTGACTTCGCCGCGGCGAAGATGCACCTGATCACGGGCATCCGCTCTGTCGCCCCCTTCAGCTTTGCGGGCCGCACGATCGCCGACAGCCGGGATCCAGTCGTAAATGCCTGCCCGATTCGGAGAACGACCTGTGAGCAACCCTGTACGAGAGGGAGAACAGACAGGGGCTGCCGAATAGAAATTCGTAAAGCGAATCCCCTCAGCTGCCAGCCGATCGAGGTTTTCAGTACGAATAACCGGGTGTCCCTGGCATGACAGGTCGCCCGCCCCAAGGTCATCACAGAGAATGACCACAATCGATGGCCGCGGATCAGCGGCACCCAGAAGATCGCCAGTGGAAATCAGCCAGAATGGAAGCAGCAGACAGAAAATTGCAGCGCGAGGCATTTCCACGGGGCCTTTCTGAAAAGGTTGGTTCAGAGCACGTTTGTCTCGCCAGCCTCGTCGCTGACAGACGGGCTCACGGCAAACGAGATTCTCTCCAGCTTCAGTCGCTGGCACAAATCATAAATACTGACGAAATCCTGTACGCGAATCTCGTCGTGAATACTCAGCACCACAGGGGCTGACCGATCGACATTGGCCAGCTCTGTCAGGCGAGTCTGCAGCTCAGACAGCCCCGTCAGTTGCTGACCATCCAGCAGGACATCCAGACCGCCTCCCATGTCCCCTGCTGTACCAGCGGCAGGCTGCAGCCGAATCAGGATCGGCGGATGCTCCCAGCGTTCCTCCGCTGCAGCTGAGTCCGCAGCCGGGGCTGATGTACCCTGCAGGTTGGCTGGCAACAGCCGATCAGCAACAGTGCCAATCGACGCACAGATAAAAAACACAAGCAGCAGAAATACAACGTCAATCATCGACGTCATGGGGTCAGCATCATCTTCGACAGAGCGGGATCTGAGCGGCAGTCGCATGGATGATTGTCCTGAAAATCGTCAGCGGTCAGCATTTAAAGCACTGCCCGCCGACTGTCCTGAAATCGCAAACTGAATGCCACGCAGCTTCTGCGCTGCACACACCTCAATCAGTCGGCGAACCTCCCGATAAGCCGCGTTTCTGTCCGCCCGTATCCGAACTTGTCCAGCTCGCCCACCCACCTCAACCCCGCTCGCCAGATCCGCGATCCGAGCTTCCACCTGAGCTGCTGTCTGAAGCTGCCCGGCGACGGACCAGTTGCCGTCAGACTCCACCGTAATCGTCAGGTGAGCCAACGCTCCGCCTGGATCTTCCTGCCCCCCAACAGCCGTCGGTAACTGCACCGTCCGCGATCGCTCACTCCGCAGAAAATAACTGGCTACCAGAAAGAAGATAATCAGCAGGAACACCACATCAATCATCGGAGTGATATTGAAGCGGAACGCTGATCGACCGCTGACCGCCCGCGGCAAACGCATTTGCAGAATCCCTGAAAATCGACCTTTCATCCCTGAATTACCCAGCAGATGATAAACCCAATCCGCGGCAAACGCGAGTGCCAGCAGCCATCGAATTTCACGCCAACACCCCGCTCGAAGTCCCCGTCTTCCGGATCCTGCCTCTCGCCCTGGCGGCAGGACGCAATGATGAAATGCCGGGAATCTCAACCTTCTCTCCTTCCTCTGCGCCTTGGCGCCTTTGCGCGAGACCAACAGCCCTGACAACCACAGATCAGGGTGAAAGATGTCAGCCGGCAGGCAGAACTCTTCACCCACGGATGCCTGTTTTTATCCCAGCAGGCTTGATTGCTTCAGTCAGCGAGGGACAATTCTGCAGAGCTGCCTTTTCTGTTCTGCCGACTCTTCCGCAATCTCGAATGGTACAGCGATGTTCTTCAGTTTCCTCGCCCGCTGTTTTCCTGTCCTGCCAATCCTGCTGTGCTTCACAGGATTCAGTACCACATATGCTCAATCGCTCCCGGACATCATCAACCCGCTGCTGGAAAATTATCCTGGAACCGCCAGTGTGATGATCCGACATCTGGAGACTGGCGAAGAATTTCAATATCGCGCTGATGCTGTGCAACCCACTGCCAGTCTGATCAAGCTGGCTGTGATGGTCACGGCCTACCGCCAGTCAGACGCCGGACAGCTTGATCTGAACCGCAGGATCGAACTGCAGGCATCCGACAAGGTTCCCGGCTCCGGAATTCTCACAGAACACTTCTCCCCCGGGGTGCAGATGTCCCTTCGCGACGCCATTCGTCTGATGATTCGCTGGTCAGACAACACGGCTACCAACCTCGTTATCCGTGAGATTGGTCTGAAATCAGTTTCCGAAACCATGCAGTCACTGGGCTTTCCACAAACGCAGCTGAATTCCTTCGTCTACCGCGGTGATACGACAATTTCTCCGGAACGCAGCCGGCTGTTTGGACTGGGAAGCACAACGGCAAGGGAGACCCTTGGATTGCTGGAAGCCATTCATCGCGGCTCCATTGCCACCCGGGAATCCTGTCAGCAGATGCTGGATCACCTGAAGAACTGTGAAGATCGCACCATGCTGTCGCGCGAACTGCCGGAATCGGTAAAAATTGCCCACAAGACAGGTGCGGTGTCCGCCAGTCGCTGCGATGCCGGTATTGTGTATGGACCCAAATCGTCATTTCTTGTGTGTGTGCTCACCACATCCAACACCGACCGCAGCTGGAATGACGACAACGCAGCGCATCTGCTGATGGGACGCATCGCCAAAATGGCCTTCGATCACTTTAATCCGGCCTGGGAGGCAGGTTCTGCGGAGTCAGCGGAACTTCAAATCGGCGCCTTCGGACTGCGGGTCGAAATGCTCCAGCGAACACTCAATTCCCGACTGCAACCCTCTCCGAATCTCGGCCCCGACGGTGATTTCGGACCTGCCACTGAAGCTGCCGTGCGACGTTTTCAGGAAGCCGCCGGGCTGTCTGTCACAGGTATCGTGGATGCCGCTTTCTGGGAAAAACTGGGACCAGTAGTAGAGGCTGGAAGTGTTCCTGCTCCGGATGTGGTGAATGCCGAGCTGCTTCCGCGGGAACCGGCAGACAGCACTTCCGGTGCCCCCTTCGTGTCATGCAATGCGTGGATTATCGTCGATGCAGACTCCGGAAAGGAATTGGCCGGACTCGAATCCAGTGTCCCCCGAGACTTTGCCAGCACCACCAAGATGATGACTGCCTGGCTCGTCGCACGCCTCGCCGATAACAGTCCCGCTGTACTCGATGAAGTGCTCACCATGTCAACTCGGGCCGATCAGACGCGCGGGTCAACGGCCGATATCCGCAGCGGCGAGTCACTCTCCGTGCGAGAAGCCCTGTATGGTCTGATGCTGCCCTCGGGGAATGACATGAGCGTGGCAATCGCGGAACATTTCGGCTCTCGGATTCATGCGGCACTGCAACTGCCCTCCGCGACCTCTGAACCCCTGCCGGACGATCCACTGCTGCGGTTTGTTCATGCCATGAACAGCGAAGCGCTGCGGCTGCAGATGCAGCACACCAGCTATCGCAATCCACACGGGATGACGGACCCTCAACACAAGTCCACCCCGGCTGACCTCGCGCTGCTCGGCCGACAAATCCTGCTTCATCCGCTGCTGCAAACCGTGGTCTCCACCCGTCAGCGCGGCACGGTTGTCCATGGACCCGGTGGATATCAGCGGAATGTCCTCTGGAAGAACACCAACGAACTGCTCGCAATCGATGGCTATGCCGGAGTGAAAACAGGAACGACCGATCAGGCTGGTGCCTGCCTTGTTTCGTCCGCCACACGCGGGCAACGCCGACTGATACTCGTGGTTCTGGGTTCCGCAGCCTCAGAAGCCCGCTACACAGACTCCCGGAACCTCTACCGCTGGGCCTGGCAGGAACTGGTGAAGAATCCGTAAACGGAGACCGTCGTGAATCGCTCAAACCCCCGCTCCGCTTTAACTGCTCACACCAAGCCCCCTGCGCATCAACTCCACAGGCTGCTGATGCTGCCCCTGATGACGCTCCAGTTTCTGCTCTGCTGCCACTCTCTTCCTGCCTCAGAACTCTCCTGGATCAGGGTCAACGCCGCGGGCACTGGATTCGAAAAACAGGATACCGGCCAGGTCTTCGATGCCTCAGGTTTTAACTATGATCATGATCGCACCGGCAGACTCATCGAAGACTACTGGCACACGGAATGGCCAGCCATCACCGCAGACTTCGAAGAAATGCGGGAGCTCGGTGCACGCGTGGTCCGGATTCATCTGCAGTTCGGTCGAATCATGGAGTCGGCCACAACCGCCCGGGATAGCGAACTCAGTCAGCTCCGAAAACTTCTCGAACTCGCCCTGAAAACCGGACTGTACCTCAACATCACCGGACTCGGCTGCTACCACAAGGCGGATGTCCCGGCATGGTACGATGAGTTGTCGGAGAGTGATCGCTGGGCGGCACAGGAGGCCTTCTGGGAGGCCATCGCCAAAACCTGCAGTGACTGTCCCGCCGTGTTCTGTTATGACCTGATGAACGAGCCCGTCGTCGGGGGCGAGCAGCCCGGAGCAGACTGGCTGGGACCCGCATTCGCAGGCAAACACTTCGTCCAGTTCGTCGCGCGGGAGACAAAAGGCCGAAAGCGAACTGACATCGCCGTCGCCTGGACTGCTCGCATGGTCGCTGCCATTCGCCGGTCTGACCTGCGACACCTGATCACCGTGGGGCTTGTGGACTGGAGCCTTGACCGCCCCGGACTGACATCCGGATTCGTCCCCCACACCATCGCCTCCCATCTTGATTTCGTCAGTGTTCACCTCTATCCGGATTCCAAAAACCCATCAGCTGCCAACTCGCTTCTCGATGGCTTTCGGACTGAACGGCCACTCGTTGTGGAAGAATCCTTTCCCCTCAGGTGCACTCCCGAGCAGCTGGAACAATTCATCCGCCGCGCCCACGGCGTTTCCGGATGGATCAGCTTTTACTGGGGCAAACGCATTGCCGAGTATCAGCCGAATGCGTCCATCGGCGACGCCATCACGGCCGACTGGCTGACTCGATTCTCGTCTCTCCTGCAGGACAGTCCGGCTGTAAGAATGATGGCCGGACACTGGCTCCGCAACGCTGACGGAAAAGCTGCCTTCTCGGTGGATCTGACGGCGTGGAATGAGCCAGCCGCAGACTTGCCAATCGGTGTATTCGACTCAGGCATCGGCGGGCTGACGGTGCTGGAAGCCATCCTCGCAGCCGATCACTTCCAAAATCACTCACTCCAGCCAGGTGCGGATGGAATCGCAGACTTTCGCAATGAACG
>JBJTOP010000380.1:0-27604 GCA_046074645.1 Planctomycetaceae bacterium
TTCGGATTCTGGCCAGCCCTAGAGTAGAGTCGGACTCGTGGAATCCGGCTTGAACACGGGGGGACCACCCTCCAAGGCTAAGTAGTCGGACCTGCATGAAACGCTGCGTCTTGACGGGGGTGCTGCTGGTGGATTGGCGGAGCAGCGTCTCAACGAAGAAGTGTTTATCCAGGTGCATACTGAAGGATACGGTCTCGATCTGATCACCGAACCAGAAGAGGACCTTGTCGGCGGCCGTCCGGAGTTCGGGAATGAATGCATCCTCGCGGTGTGAATCGAGGATTGGGAGGTCGAAGAGCAGAGAGATGTGTCGTGTGCGATCGGATTCCTGGAGGAGCGGTTCCATGTCGGGCGAGGGAGTGGCTTCGCTGTTTTTGGCTTCATGGAGCTCTTCTGCCATGAGCAGAGGTGCTACGACGAAGGTTTGCGAATCGACGACAAGAAAAGAGTAGTCGGCGGCCTCGTAGACTTCGACGGTGGGATCGGGCCGCATGCGTCCGAACTGTTTGACGAGATCCTGGTGTGTGGGCTGTTCGCGCAGTCGGACGACCATGGCGACGTCGGGGGGAGTGAGTCGGGCACCGAAGTTGAGTGCGATGGTGAGTTCGGCGATGTCCTTTGGGAGGTGGCGGGTGCGAGTTTCGATTTGTGCAGCGAGCCAGGTGCCGAGATCGCCGAGCATGGCGAGGAATTCGGTTTTGGCAGGGTCTTTCGCCCACAGTTCTTCGGGGCGGAGGTGGAGGATGACATGTGGAGTGAACGGGAGGTAGTCCAGTGGAATGGGTTTGCCGCTGGTGGGGCTGAGATCTTCGGCGGATTCGTTGGAGGCGACCTGGGCGGCTTTTTCCTGCTGGTAGGCGATGTTTTCCTTCACCGGCTGTTTTTCGGCTGCGGGTTTTGCGGGGCCGCGGAAGGCCAGGACGCTGACGATACCGATGACGACGAGCAGCAGAGCGGTTCCGGCTGCGGTGATGTAGCGAGCTTTGGGGGACAGGCTGCCTTTGCGGCCGCGGGTTCGCTGCAGGACGCTGGTGGTTGCCGCTGCGGTGGTGGTCCCGATTGCTGCGGCGGGTTCGGCGAGACCGGGGAAACCGAATCCGGCTGCCGTGGTGTCCGGGGCCTGGGAGAAAGGAGCGGGGTTGCCGAGTGAGAAGGCGGAGGCCTGATGTGGCGGGGCGCCGGAGCCGGTCTGCAGCTGATCGGGAACCCAGCGGGCGCCACGACCGGACTGCGGGGCGAGCGGCAGGACGGGGAGTTCATCGACAGGAGCGACTTCGAGTGTCTGGGGGACGGAGATAACGAAGCGATTGTCGCACTTGGGGCAGCGGGCTTTTTTTCCAACAAGGCTGGTGTTGGGAAGTTTGAGCTGCGTTTTGCAGACCGGGCAGGGGACATTGATTGCGGTCATGGCGGGGGGCTTTGGAGAAGAGGTTCCGGGTATGGTGGCGGGGCTGTGCCCGAGCGGGAAATGCTTTGCCTGTCTCAGGGATCTTGTGTGTGTACTGACGCTGATCTGATCCATTACGATCAGAGGCCGTGAAGGTATTCGTTTGAATTGTGTGGCTGGCCGGTTTTTTGCAAAAAACCGGCCAGCTTCAGTTACGGATCTGTTCCGGCGGGCCGTTGTCCGCGGCCTTTGCGGTTGGTATCTCCGAGTTCTTCGCGGGCTGATTCCGCGAGCGTTCGGAGTCGGGTGACGACTTCGGGATGTTCATTGGCGACGTTGCGGGATTCGCCGGGATCGCTGGTGAGGTCGAAAAGGGATTCTTCGATGCCTGCATTCTGGTAGCGGGCCGGTGTGCCGTTGCTGCCACCAGGTTTTCCGGCAAGTGTGCGGTAGTTGTGTGGGAAATGGAGTTTCCATGGTCCGCTGCGAACTGCCTGCAGCTCAGGGCCCCAGTAGAAGTACAGGGCTTCGTGTGGTGATTTCTGATCGTCACTGCGGAGCAGCGGGGCGATGCTGAGTCCATCGATGGGCAGCGTCGGGAGCGGAGCACCGATGAGTTCGGCGATGGTGGGGAGCAGATCGATGGTCATGACAGGTTCGCTGCAGACGGTGCCGGGGGGAATGGCGGCTGGCCATTTCATCAGGCAGGGAACGCGGCAGCCCCCATCGAACATGGTGCCCTTGCCTTCGCGAAGCGGACCGGCGGAGCCGGCATGGTTGCCGTAGCTGAGCCACGGGCCGTTATCGGAGGTGAAGATCAGCAGAGTGTTGTTTTCGAGTCCGAGCCTTTGCAGGGTAGTGACGAGCTGACCGACTGACCAGTCGATTTCGGCGAGGACATCAGCGAAGGTTCCTTTGCCAGTTTTGTCCTTAAAGTCTTTTCCGGCGAACAGGGGCACGTGGACCATGGTATGTGGCAGGTACAGGAAGAAGGGACGGCTGCGGCTGGCTTCGATAAATGCGACAGCTTTTTCGGTGTACTGGCGGGTGAGCAGCGTTTGCTCATCGGCTGTGACATCCGGATCAACGACGTCATTATTTTCGAAGAGTGGCAGATGTGGCCATGTTTTGAGTCGTTCTTCGAGCGGCAGGTGCATGACTTCGGGATGAAATGGCCACATATCGTTGCTGTAAGGCAGCCCAAAGTACTGGTCGAAGCCCTGCTGCAGGGGCAGGAAGGGGCGACGATGGCCGAGGTGCCATTTACCGAAGCAAGCGGTGGCGTAGCCCTCGCTGCGACAGATTTCTGCGATGGTTGTTTCAGCGGGGTTGAGTCCATTTCGGGATTTGGGCCCGAGTGCTCCCTGGATACTGACGCGAACGTTGTAGCAGCCGGTCATGAGGCTGGCGCGGGAGGCGGAGCAAACTGCCTGGGCGACATAGAAATCGGTGAAGCGGCGGCCGGAGCTGGCCAGCAGGTTCAGGTTGGGTGTCAGGGATTGATCGCCGCCGAAGGGCCCAATGTCGGCGTAGCCCATGTCGTCCATATAGATAAGGATCACATTCGGCCTGGGGGCGGCGGTTGGGATTGGGGCGGCGGTCGTGGGAGCACCGAAGCCTGCGGCCGAGGCCGAATGGCCGGTTGTTTTCAGCAGGACGGTCAGCAGGAGGCCGAGCAGGAAATCTGGAAATTTCCGGGGGGTGCCGTGTGACGACATGCTGGTTGATTTCCTGCGGAGTGGTGATGATTGACGGGGGGCCGGGTGGTCAGCGTGCATGATTTTCGGAAAAAACTGCGGGGGAGCAAGCGATTTTCGCCTGCTCGCGGCGGACTGAGTCGCTGGAATGAACGATTCCGGTGAATTCTACGCGACAACCCCTTCCGCTGCTGCTCCCGCCGCGGCACCCGCACTTTCCCAAACACCAGCTTTCAGCGTAGAATACCAAATTGATCTTCCGATCCCCCTGCGTCCGCGTGTGATCACAGTCTCATTTGTCCGGAAATATCTTCCTTTGTCCCGGTTTTCCACCATAGCTGTTCTGGGTTCCACCGGATCGATCGGAACCAGCTGCCTTGACGTGGTGCGGCAGCATTCCGACCGCCTGCGGATTGTGGGGATGGCTGCGCATCGCAGTGTGGAGCGACTGTGTCGGCAGGTGACTGAGTTTCGGCCGGCGTGGGCAGTTCTGGGATGTTCTTCTGCGGAAGTGCCAGCTCCATCTGCGGCAGGGAGTGGGCTGAACGGCACTGCGTGGCATCGTGGCCTGGAAAGTCTGGAAGGCCTGATTCGAGCACCTGAAATCACGACGATTGTCTGTGCGATGGTGGGAGCCGCGGGTCTTCCGGCGACGTGGGCGGCGGTGGATTCCGGGAAGCGGGTTGCACTGGCGAACAAGGAGTCGCTGGTGATTGCCGGTCCGCTGATTATGAAACGGGCAGCGGAGACTGGGGCGCAGGTCATTCCGGTGGACAGCGAGCACAGTGCGATCTTTCAGTGTCTGCAGAGTGGCCGTCGCGATCATGTGGAGCGGCTGGTGCTCACGGCCAGCGGGGGACCATTTCGGGGGCAGACACGCAGCCAGCTCAAGGATGTGACTCCGGAACTGGCACTGCGACATCCCACGTGGCAGATGGGTCCCAAGATCACGATTGATTCGGCGACGATGATGAACAAGGCGCTGGAGATCATTGAAGCGCGCTGGCTGTTCGGGCTGCCGGCAGAGCGACTGTCTGTGGTGATTCATCCGCAGTCCGTGATTCATTCGCTTGTAGAATTTCACGATGGTTCTGTGGTCGCTCAGATGTCTCCGCCAGACATGCGATTGCCGATCCAGTACGCGCTGCTGTATCCGGACCGTTTGCCGAGTCCGTCCCGACGGACGGACTGGGGGCGTCCGCAGTCACTGGAGCTGCTGCCGCCCGACTACGAAACATTTCCCGCGCTGCAGCTGGGCTTTGAAGCAGCCAGCAGCGGCGGCACATGCGGCGCAGTGCTCAACGCTGCCAACGAAGTTGCCGTTGAGCGTTTTCTGGCTGGCAGCCTTGCATTCACTATGATTACTGACTGCGTCCGAGATATTCTGCATCACCATCAATTTGATGCTCTGCCAACCCTTCCGCAGCTGCTGGCCGCGGATCGCAGAGCGCGGGAGGAAGCGCTTCGGTGGAAATCCTGAATTCAATGCTGCTGGCGGCCGGTGGGTTTTCTGCCGCGCTCGGCATGATCGAAAACGTCCTCTCTGTCGCCTTCGGGCTGGGCCTCGTAGTTTTTTTTCATGAACTTGGCCACTTTGCTGTTGCCAAATGGTGCAATGTGCACGTGGAACGGTTCAGTATTGGCATCGGGCCGATCCTCTGGAGTCGTCAGAAAGGGGAAACCGAATACGCACTCTCGCTCCTGCCGCTTGGTGGCTACGTCAAGATGCTGGGGCAGGACGACATGGACCCGAACCAGATGACCAGTTCGGAGATCGCAGAAAACCCCCGCGCGTACTCATCCAAAACCGTGCTGCAGCGAATGGCCATCATTTCCGCTGGCGTGGTGATGAATGTGATCACCGGCTTCCTGTTCTTTGTGATCGCCTATTCCGCGGGCTTGCTGGAGCCGGCACCTGTTGTGGGGGCGGTGTCCACGGGCTATCCGGCATGGAACGCCGGAATTCGGCCCGGCGACACCATTGAAACCATCAATGGGGAACAGGTGCGGACGTTTATCGACATCCAGGAAGCAATTGTACTGTCCAGTGACGAACTGCAGATCGGACTCAAACGGGGTGACGGCACTGAAGAAACGCTGAGCGTGCTGCCTGCTCGCGGCGGACTTGGAAGGTCCATCGGAATTGGCTTCGCCATGACAACTCGACTCAGCCCCAGCATCGAGGATCCGGAACTGATCTCCGATGCCGGTCTGCCCTGCGATCGGGCATCTGAGTTGTTTCAGCCGGGTGATAATATTGTTGGCATCCGTCCCGCCTCAGCAGCGGCTCCGGCAACTCCGTCTCCTGCTGATGCTGACCAGGGCAACGATGCCGGGGCCACCGCAGCAACTCCTGAGACTGCGACGGAGGAGCCTGTGATCAGGACCAGACTGCTGTCCGACCTGCGTCTGGCGATCGCTCAGTATGCCGATCGGGAGGTGACCTGCATTGTCGAACGGACAGCCCGTTCGGGAGACAGCGAAGCCGATTCGCAGCCTCGCACGATTGAAATTCGCATTCCTTCACAAAACATTCGTTCGCTGGGTTTCTGGATGGCCATGGGGCCGGTCCGCAGCATTCGCAGTGATTCGATTGCGGCGAAGGCCGGGCTGAAGGTCGGGGACACCATTCAGTCCGTGGATGGCCAGGTCCCCGGGGAAGACATTGATCCGCTGTTCCTTCCCGTCTATTTTGCTCAGAAGGCCGGCCAGCCGGTGAAGGTCGTAGTCGCCCGCACCAGCAGTGACGGTCCGTCCACAGCCGAATTGACGCTGGTGCCATCGAACCTTCCGGGTTGGAGTGAGAGTGTCGACAGCCCGCTGACACCGCTCACCATTCCCTCGATCGGTGCCGGCTATCAGGTGCAGACTCGAATTGCCCGCATACTTCCAGGTTCTGAGGCGGAAAAGCTGGGAACGCTGACGCCATCCTCCCGGATTACTCGAATCGAACTTCTGCATCCTGATCCTGGCAAGGGTCAGCCCGATGCTCTGGGTGACGATGAGCGACCGGTGGAAATCAAGCTGGATGAGGCTGCAAAGGGTGACGGAGGAAAAACCAGCGAATCAGCTGACATTAACTGGGCGTGGGGCTTTGAAACGTTGCAGCGTGTGCCGGGCCGCCGGATTGTGCTGCACTTCGAGTCACCGGATGGCAAGCAGCAGTCGGTCACGTTGAAGGAGTTCGAGAAGGAGCCGAACTGGTTTTTGTGGATTCGCGGATTCAACGCCGGCGCCTGGGTTCCTCTTGAGAATCTGCAGAAAGCCGAAAGTATCGGCAAGGCCATTCAGCTGGGCTATGCAAGGACGCGCCGAAATATCTCCAATATCTACCTCAGCCTGCGGCAGCTGATTCGTCGCGAAGTGTCTGCAGAATCGCTCAGCGGTCCTGTGGGAATTTTTCGAGTGAGTTATCATCTGGCGGAGCAGGGGATTTTTCAGCTGATCAGCTTCCTTGGACTGCTCAGCATCAACCTTGCCGTGCTCAATTTCCTGCCGATTCCGATTCTGGATGGCGGGCACATGGTCTTTCTGATCTGGGAGGGCATCACGCGTCGCAAGCCCAGTGCAAAGGTCGTGGGCTGGGCTCACGCAGTGGGACTGCTGCTGCTGCTTTCGCTGTTTTCGTTTGTGCTTTGGAACGACCTGTTTTTCAGTCCCTGATGAGTGATTAGTCATCAGCGTCTGAGATCATGGTGCGATCAAAAGAGCCGCTGGGTGGAGGATTTCGCGGGCCAGCCGATGTTCCTGGAGAAGGCCCTGACCTCTGCGGGCGGTTGCCCGCAGTCGCCGAATCTTCTGCCATACTTTTCGCGGTTTTGGAAGCCATCGTGGCTGAACCTGCTCCGCCTGGTGTCAGTTGACCGCGTTCGTAGCGGCCCCACCAGGCGTCGCCATCGTCCACGGTCCAGGAACCATATTCCGGGCATTTGCGAAGGAGTGAAATCACGTCGCGGGCCGTTTGCGGACGATTGGCCGGGTTCTTCTCGAGGCACGCGAGCACTGCAGTTTCCAGTTCCGGTGAAACTTCCCGGCCGAGCCGTTGAGAAGGTGGAGCGGGCGGGTCCATGACGTGTCGCCGCAGCAGGTCAACAAGGCTGTCGGAGACGAACGGTGGCTGTCCGGTGAGCAGGAAATAGGCGGTGGCACCAACCGCATAAAGATCGCTCCGTGCATCCACGAGCGCCGGTGCATTGATGCCTTCGGGAGAGATATACAACGGTGTGCCGGTCAGCGAGTTGGCGGCGGTCATACCGGCCTGTTTCTTTTCATCCAGTGCCTTCACAAGTCCGAAGTCGAGTACTTTGATGACATCTGACAGACCACCGCGGCGATTGAGCATGATATTTGCCGGCTTGATGTCGCGGTGCACGAGTCCCTTGCTGTGAGCTTCGTAGAGTGAACCGCAAATCTGCAGCAGCAGATGAATCACGCGGCTTTCGGGCAGCGGGCCGCCGACCTGCACCAGGTTTTCCAGATTGATGCCGTCGAGGTATTCCATGGCGTAGTAGAACACGCCTTCGGGAGTGCGGCCGTAGTCGTAGATGGCGATGGTGTTGGGGTTGTTGAGCTGGCAGGTGATCTGCACTTCGCGTTCGAAGCGGGCGATCGAGCCTGCGTTTATCTTCTCGACGTCCAGGAGTTTGATGGCAGTGGGGCGTCTGAGCATTGCATGGCGTCCTTTGTAGACGACACCCATCGCTCCCTGGCCCAATTTTTCAAGGAGTTCATACTGGCCGACCTGTTTCGCAGCCACCGCGGCTTTCCGAGCTTCCCGCTGGAGACGCGAGACGATAATTGTAAACACGAAGATCGCAATCGAGGTCAGGACCAGCAGTGCGAACATGGCCTGAAACGTGCGTCGCAGAATCGTCAGCGGTCGGTACGCCTCAGCGAAATCCACCTCCGTGGCCACTCCAAGATCGTACGCTTCGAGCCACTGCCAGGCTCCCACAACCGGTACACCGCGGTAGTCCGGATAGCCGTCCAGATTGTCGTTCGCTGAACCATCCACGGCAGCCGTCACCATATAGGTCAGCGGCATGTCCCGGCGAAGAACCTTCGGGCGATAGCCCTCCAGCAGATTCCCCTGCGGATCGACCAGATGAATTGTGAGCAGTGAACTGCTGCCTTCTTCCTGAGTGACGAGTCCCAGCAGTTTCAGGTCATCGTCGAAGCGGCTGTTGGAGACCATCACTCCAGCGCGATTGAAAGCATAGGTCTCGCCGGATTCTCCCATCCGCCCGAGCTGCAGTATCTCTGTGAACTCTTCTTCCGGTCGAATCTGCAGTCCGAGAACTGCGATGACCTGGAAATTCTCGTCGCGAATGGGAGCGACCGCGTACATGACGGGAATGGACGAGTCGGTTTTGCCACTGGTTGATTTGAGCAGTGAGAAGCTGAGAAAAGGTGTCGAGACAGTGCTTTGGCCGTCGAGTGCCTTCGTCAGAAAAGTTTCGAATTCACCGTCACCTTCGAGACCAATGATGGATTCATCAGAGGCTGAAAGGACACGACGTCGTTTATCGGCCAGCAGATAGCCCGTGTAGCGGTGAGAGGAAATCAGTGGGCTGAGAATGCGACCAAGGTCGCGATGCAGCAGTCGGACGTCAGCTGCGGCGGGGGTGCCTTCAACGGGTGCCTGCAGAATGGCATCAGGTTCCAGCTGATTGAGCAGTTGCTGGGTGATGCGACGAACCTCGGTCGAGTTTGCGGCGGACTGCACATTGGATTCCTGGACCTGAAACCAGGTTTTCAGCATCGCCACTTCGACACTGAGCAGTGTCTGCAGGCTGGATCGCAGGGTGTCCCGCATTGTGGTTTCGATGGCGGAGCCGACAAGCCAGGCGACGGAGGCGAGGAGAGAAACGGCGATAATCGGCCAGATCCAGAGATTACGGCGCAGAAAAACGTTGGTTGCCTGCAGCGAGCCGGAGAGGGAAGCGCGCGCCCATGTCATCTTCGCATCGGCCTGAGAACCGGCCATGGAAGCGGCGGGCGAGGATTTACGGAACAGATTCATTGGATTCACAAGTGCAGCCCCCGGCCAGCGTGCTCTCAAACGCAGTGAATCGCGGCACACGCCGGACGTACCGCTCCTATTTGCACAGACCCAGCCTGGTTCAGGCTTTGTTCACCCCGCATTGCCAGTCGGCCAATTCGGAAGAATCCGCGAAGATTGGACGAATCCGGACGATGCAATCGGAATTATCCAAAAAAGTGGCCGGGACCCTCCGGGTCGCCGTAGTCGTCCAGCTGTGCCTTGAGCCGATCGCGTTCCCGGCGAGTGGATTCGAGGTCGAATGAAATGCAGTGCAGGCGATGCCTGAGATCTGAAAGTGAATCCTGCATCATGTCCAGCAGCAAAATGCGGCGGTTGAGCATGGCGGCCACGCGATCGAACGACTCGGTCAGCGAACGTCTTTCGGCGGGCGACAGCATCGCGATACGTCGTTGCAGTTCCCGCATTTCGTGGGGAAGCACCTGAGCACCGGAATGTCCAAACCGTGACGCAGAAGACATCAGTGACCGTCCCGAGGCAACAGTGAATCGGCAAAGCCGCAAACATCGGACAGGCCGCGATATTAGCCCTGTTCCCCTAACCCACAACACCGGTACATCAGGAAGCTTCGGAAAACCATGTTGCCTGATTGCAACAGATTTGCATAAACGGCAGGGCTCCGGGTGGTCATTTACGCGGCGGATTTAACGATTTGTCCCCATTGCTGCACTGGGATCGCCGTCGGCCGTCTGGTAGCATCCACGGAAGTCAACGACAATCCGTGCTGAATTTCTGAATCTCTGTCGGATACCTCCCGCATGTACACTCTGAAAATGGCCCGTCGGGTGCTCTTCGAGACCAACAAGCGGCTGCTCTGGAAGCTGGTCTGGAACCTGGGAGTCAGAGGTTCTCTTTCCGTGCTGCGGCATCGACGTCGAATGCGCCGTGGACAGTTCTTTCCACCATTTCTTTATGTATCAATCATCAACAGCTGCAATCTCCGCTGCCAGGGATGCTGGGTTGACGTCGCTCACAAACAGCAGACGATCGATGTGGCCGCGATGAACCGACTGATCAACGAAGCGAAAGCTCTGGGAAATTCCTTTTTCGGTCTCGTGGGTGGCGAACCGTTTATGCACCCGGAGCTGTTCGAGATTCTGGAAGCGCACCCTGACTGCTATTTTCAGATCTTCACGAACGGACACTTCATTACGGAAGAAAAAGCCCGTCGGCTGTTTCAGCTGGGCAATGTGACACCGCTGATCAGCGTGGAAGGTAACGAGATCATCAGTGACGAGCGACGCGGGCGGTCCGGCGTTTACAGTAAGACACTGCAGGGAATTGAGAACTGTCTCAAGCACAACGTGATGACGGGTGTCTGCACCAGCCTTGCCCGCACCAACATCGATCATCTGCTCACGGAAGCCTGGGTCGATCGGCTGATCGAAATGGGAGTGCTCTACACGTGGTTTCACGTTTATCGTCCGATGGGGCCGGACGCCACAGCAGAGCTCTGCCTGACTCCGGAACAGCAGCGACGAGCACGGCAGTTCGTGGTGGACATGCGGGCGAAAAAACCAATCATCATCATCGACGCCTACTACGATGGCGAAGGCAGGGCGCTCTGCCCGGCTGCCAACGGGATCAGCCATCATATCAATCCGTGGGGAGACATCGAACCGTGTCCAATCGTCCAGTTCTCGCGCGAATCAATCCACTCCCACACCGATTCGAGGTCGTTGTTTGATAAATTCACGAAGTCTGAGTTTCTGGCCGACTTTCGTAAGCTGTCCCAGGAGACGACTCGCGGCTGCATCGTGCTCGAACGCCCTGATCTGCTGGCCAGACTCGTGGACGCACATCAGGCAAAAGATTCGACAGCCCGTCAAACTGCCATGCAGGAACTTCAGGCGATGGTGCCACGAACATCCCAGTATCATCCGGGGCACGAGATCCCCGAAAAGAACTGGTACTACAGAATCGCCAAGCGGCTGCTCTTCAATGACTTCGGCGTGTATGCCGGTCAGGATCATTCGCGGACGGCAGCACCGTTTCTGCCACCGCAGTCCGACGGCCCGGACAGTCGCGTCGCCGCCGCACCCGTCCTTGTTCCGCTGGGTGTGTCTTCCGGCAAATCCTCTGACCAGACTCCCTGAACGCAGCAGAAGGAATTTCTCATGCCGTCCGTGATCGTATCCACCCGTGCTGCGTTATTGGGTCTGCGATTTTCCTGCATTGCGGTGTTCTGGGTGCTCACCTGTGCTTCGGTCAGCGGGCAGGTGTTTCCAGCCGGTATGCCACCTGAAGAATTATGGAACGAGGGTGAGTTCACGGAGGGTGTTGCGGCGGCGCCGGACGGCCGCATTTATTTCAGCGATATTCCATCGACTGAGGGAACAGCGGGGCGAATTCTTGTGTATGACCGAGCATCGGGGAAGACGGACGTTTTCTGTGCGGACAGCCGCAAGAGCAACGGTCTGACCTTTAACGCTCAGGGGCAACTGCTTGCCTGCTGCGGTGCCAACGCCGGCGGACAGGCATTAATGCGGCTGACGTCAGCCGGCGTTCCGGAGGTCGTTGTGGGAACATTTGGCGGGCATCCATTCAACGCACCGAATGATCTGGTGGTGCATCCTCGTGGGTTCGTTTACTTCTCCGATCCTCGTTACGTCGGCCCTGAACCGCTCACCCAGCCAAAGATGCTCGTATACTGCTGGGATCCTGCCACGCGGACGCTGCGAGTGGCAACGGATGCCGCGAAGAAGCCAAACGGTATTGAGGTGTCTCCGGACGGTCGGACGCTTTATGTTGCTGAAACGGACAATGGTTCCAGTGGGGTTCCCGGTGAAGTTGCCGGCCCGAAAGGACGTATGCAACTGCTGGCATTGTCGGTGTCGGCAGCAGGTCGTCTGTCAGCTCCGCGGGTACTGGTGGATTTCGGCAGTGAGAACGGTATCGACGGGATGGCAGTGGACCGCAGCGGTCGAATTTTTGCTGCAGTGCGTTCGGAAAAGCGATTTGGAATTGCGGTGTACGATGCGGCGGGAAAGGAACTGGACTTCCTGCCAACTTCGGCCCTTCCCACCAACTGTGGATTTGGCGTGGGCGACGATTCGGGGACGCTGTATATTACCGCAGGCAAGGGGTTGTATCGAACGCAGGTTGCGAAGGTTGCGGCCACTCAGCCCTGAACGCTGTTCATAACCGCGAATGCCCGGAGAATGGATGCTCATGCTGTCTTGCGGCTGGAAGTCGGTTGGTCGCGCCTGTCGATTCCGGCTGGTGCTGATCGCTTACGTGCTGTGTGGTTCTGTTGCTGCGGATGAGCCATCGCTGCGACTCATTCCAGAGGATTCGTCGGCCGCTGCCTTCAGCGGGGGCACGCTGCCACGTACAACAGCAGTTCTGGACGACGCTGCTCTGCTGGATGTCTGCAGCGTTGGAAGTTTTTGTGCAGCGGTGGGTGAACGCGGCGCAGTGTGTCTGTCGTCAGACGCCGGGGAGACCTGGGAGACACTGGCTGTCCCATTCGAGTGTCGGTTGACGTCGGTCTGTTTTCTGACGAACAGAGTGGGCTGGCTGGGTGGGCGACGGGATGTTTCGGGACGCCCTGCGGGTGCGGCTGTGTTGCTGGAGACGCGCGACGGTGGTGCGACCTGGCGGGATTTGTCGCGAGCTTCCAAAGCAACCGGTGCCATGGATGTGGTATCGCGATTACCGGGCATCGAACAGTTGCAGTTCTTCGGGCTGGAGGATGCGCTGGCGATTTGTGGTCCGGACGCCGACTTCGGCGGGGCGACTGTTTTTCGGTCTCGGGATGGCGGACAGACATGGCAGCCTCTGGTGGCTGATCGTCCTGCAGCGCCGTGGCTGGTAATGGGCTGTTTCAGTGCCGAGGAAGCGGTACTGGGAGGAATGCGGCAGCAGGCGGGAACCCTGGTTTCCGGAGAATCAGTGGTTCTGCAGGAGCCGCAAAGAACGCTGCGGAGTATTCGCGGAGTTTCTGTGGACCGCGACGGGTGCGGATGGATTGGGGGAGATGGCGGCGTCGTGTTGAAAACCGGGGATGGTGGTGTTTCGTGGCGGGTTCCCGACGGTGATCTTCCGCGCGGACTTTCCGATCTGCTTGATATTCGTGCAGTGGCTCATCGAAATGACACTGTGCTTGCAGGAGGCTTTCCGGGAACAACGCTGGCCCGCAGCGAGGACGGGGGAGCCAGCTGGATGGTGCAGAAACTTCCTCTCCATGGGACGCTGCAGCGATTGCGTCCGTTGGGTGAGGCGGGATTCATCGGTGTGGGAACCTTCGGACAGATTGTTCGTTCCGGGGACGACGGTGAGAGTTGGGAATGTGTGCGTGGAGCGGGGCGTCACTGCTCAGTGCTGAATCTGGTGACGGATGTACGTTCGTCGTCGTGGGAACTGTTGGCCAGAGAATGCGCGGAGTCAGGTCTGCGTTCGGTGGTGCTGCAGCCGTCAGGGCTGCTTGGGGTTCTGTCGGAGGATGTGGAGCACCGGCAGGAGCAGCTCAGTGATCGGCAGGCATTGAGTTTGCTGGCTGTGAGCGAAGTAGAGCGGGACTGGATGTTTCCTCGGGAGCAGCGTTTGCAGCATGTATCACGGCAGGCTTTGATGGATGGCTGGGATCGGCAGACAGACGGTCGTTTGGGTGAACTGCTTCCGCTGCGTCTGGCTCGTGCGCTGTGTGCATTTCGACCGCTGACGATTGTGCTTGAGCCGCTGTCGGGTGATGATGCTGTGAATGAGCTGTTGCGGGAGGCGTTGCCGCGAGCGCTGGAGCTGGCTGCCGACCCTGCGGGAACATCGCTTGAACCGGCTGCAATGGATGCATGGCAGCCGCTGCGTGTTGTTCGTCGATTGCCGCGTGGTCAGCGATCATCGCTGCAGTACAGCCGCGACGATCTTTTGGAGTGCAGCGGCACTTCCGCGGGTCTTGTCTGTACGGGAGCCTGGAATGCAGCCGGTTTGCTGAAGGAGCTGACCGTGGAGTCTGTCGCGTGGGGGAGTGCTTCTTACGCGACATGGCCGGAGGAAGCTGAGGCGACAGAGCGACTGACGGCGGGAATTGAGCGGCAGCTGACAAGTGCTGTCAGGAGATTTGTGAAGAGGCGTCCGCGGGAGGAGCTTGATGAGTTGCGTGCGGTGCTTCGTCGCGGGCGCGTGGAGTCTGCGGCGATGGGGGGAACAGAAACGCTGCAGGGGGCAGCGGAAGCGTTTGTGGCGAATCTGGAAACGGCCGGTTCCGGACTTCCGGCGGCGCTGGCTGAACAGCAGTTGTGTGAGCTGGCGGGACTGTGTTTGGAACGCAATAACGCGGAAGGTTATCTGGCGGTGCAGCAGGAGTTGGTGCGTCGTTTTCCCGGCAGTGCGGCAGCCTGGCAGGCCGCGGAAGTCCTGTTACTGATGTACGGTTCTGCTGAAGTCCGGCATTATCGACTGCAGCAGGGTGCGGCAAAAATGTCGGTCATGGAAACTGGCGGTCAACCGACATCTGAAGAGTCAGACGCGTCAGAGGCTGGGGGGCTGCGGCCAAAAATTGAGCCTGGTACCGCAACGGGCTTCGGAGCCGAGAGAACTTCGCATCAGGTGGCTTTGAACGAAAACTGGAACCGTCAGGCACAGACTGCCTGGAAGCTGCTCCAGCGACATGCGGCCGGCGAATTTGGAACCAGCAGAGCACTGCCCCCCGCTGCCATCCTTCGCTGGGGAATTAGTCTGTCACGGTCACAAAAGACGGGAGAAGCTGCAAATCTGCTGACGGGTCTGGCGAGGCGACGCGATCGCCTCGGGCTCTGGGCGGAAGCGGAATTTCAGCAGCAGCAGGGGCTCAGGTCCACATGGCTGAGGTCGTTGAATCTGGAACAGTCTGATCTGAGACCACTGCTGGACGGCCAGCTCAGCGATGAGATCTGGCAGAGCGCGGATGAGATTCCGCTTGAGCCATTGGAAAATGCGGGACAGTCAGCGGTCGCTGAGGCTCCGCGAAGCCTGGCGATGCTGGCGTGGGACAGCGAGTTTCTGTATCTGGCCGCGCGACTGGAGCGTGCCGATGGCCGGAAACTGCTCCAGACAGCTGCAGAGCGACGGTATGATGAGTCGCATGGAGATCGGGATCGAGTGGAGTTTTGTGTGGATACTGACCGGGACCTGTTGACCGCTTTTCTGATGACGGTGGACGAAACCGGTCGCACGGATGACGCTTGCTGGAAGCTGAAAAAGTGGAATCCTCAGTGGTATGTGGCGACGGATGCCGACGAACGAACGTGGCGTCTGGAGTGTGCCGTGCCACTGTCTGAGTTATCGACTGAGGCTGTTCGCCCCGGGACGATTTGGAGCATCCGCTTGCGAAGGCTCTGTCCCGGGCAGGCAGACCAGCAGGTGTCGGTATTGGAAACAGGATCGGAAAACACCGCCGACGTCTCTCAGGATGGGGCATTGCTGGTGCGATTTATTCGTCCTCAGGCTGGACGTCGCTGAGCGGGACTATTGGTCGGCGTTCTTATCGGTGAGCATTCCGTACTTTCGCATTTTGTTATAGAGAGTCACGCGGCTGATGCCGAGCTGACGAGCCGTATTTGTGCGGCTGAAATTGTTCTTCACAAGTGCCTGTTCAATCATTTCCTTCTCAGTGACTTCCATGCGATTTTCGAGGGATTCTCCGCGACGAACAGAGAAGAAACCGGAGACGGAAGGATCGTTTGCGGGCCCCGCGTTCCCGGCGATGATGTGAGTGGGCAGGCAGTCTGAAGTCATCCGCCCGTGCTGGCTGTAGATCACTGCACTGCGAATGGCATTTTCAAGTTCGCGAACATTTCCCGGCCACGGGTATTGCAGCAGGCGTTCGACGAAATCTTCTTCGACATCCAGGATGTCAACTCCAAGCTGGCCGGCATGATAGTGGACGAAGTAGCGAGCGAGTGGTTCGATGTCCGGAAGTCGCTTGCGGAGTGGTGGAATGATGAAACTCAGTGTGTTAAGTCGATAGTAAAGGTCGGGACGGAAACGCCCCTGCTCGACAAGCGGCTGCAGCTGCAGGTTGCTGGCCGCAATGATTCTGGCCTTAACCTTGAGTGTGCGATTGGAGCCGACCGGTTCGAATTCGCCCTGCTCGATCACTCGCAGCAGTTTTACCTGCTGGTCCGGGGTGAGCACATCGATTTCGTCGAGCAGGATGGTGCCATTACCCGCTGCGAGGAACTTTCCATCCTTGTCGGCGTGGGCACTGGTGAAGGCGCCCTTGACGTGACCGAAAAGCTCACTTTCGATAAGTTCCCCGGGAAGGGCTCCGCAGGCCACATGCAGGAATGGTTCCGTTGCCCGTGGGGACATGGAATGAATCAGGTTGGCAAGATGTGTCTTGCCGGAGCCGGTTTCACCGATGAGCAGGATTGTGACCGAGTGGCGAGCGGCGACTTCGAGTCGCTTGAGCATCTGACGCAGTTCCGGTGTTCGAGTGCGGAACTGGTCAGCAATCTGACAATGCTCCAGCTGACTGCTGCGAGTCTTTTCGGCACTTGCCTGAGCTTCGGTCTGGCTGAGTGAGAGCCGCTCAAACAGGTTGCCCGGCACGGCGACAGGCGTGGGCACGTTATTACCGGAGAATCCTGGTCGGGAAGCAAGCGATGGCATCGAGGTGGTTGTGTGCGGCAGTGGCTTCGTGAAGGATCCACTCACACGTGATGAATCTTGCACCGCCACGGGGCTTTGGGTGCCGACTGAGCCATTTGCTGTGGCGGAGCCGTTAACGCTGGCCGAGCCGTTTGCGTCGGACGATTCGTGTGTTGCCTGCAGGTTGGTGCTTGAAGCGAGTGCTGTCGAAGCAGGTACGGCTCGAAGTGTCAGTACGCGGTCTGCGATGTCCTGATAGTTTTCCTCGTTGCGGTCCACCTCGGCAAGCTCGACGCGGTGGGAAATCTCGCGGGGAACAGCGGTATCTGCCAGCTGACCGCGATTAACAACCAGCACAACGCGGGGACAGGCAAACTGAGTCAGCACGGCCCAGGTCCGGGCCATTTGCTGCAGAGAAGCCGCTCGCTGATCGATGACCACGTAGCGAGCCTGATGAGCGAGACTGAGTCGAGGGATTTCGGTCGGTGTGTAGCATTCCATCAGTCGAACACGACCGGTGAGGGCGCTGCCGAGGCTGCGGAGAAAGCCGGGAGAACCACTGCAGATGAGTGCGGTATCGGTGGTCACTTTGGCAGGTTCCTGTGAGAGGTTGAGCTGAACAAGTTGTCAGGGCGATTCGTTACTGATCGCTCATGACTGCGAACAGATTCCTCTTCTGCATGAACGGTGCCGAAATTAAATAAATCAGAAAGAACAGGTAAAATACACAGTTTTGTACAGATGCTGTCGTTTCGGTGTTGCCGCGTGGCATCAGTGGTGAGGCATCAGGGCAACATGTTGTCGGCAACATTCAGTGGCGACAATCGACGACATCAAATCAGGGAAGGGGTGGCAACACTGGGAGTGGCTGCGGGCTGAATTCGGGCGGGGCAGGGGCCGTCGTTGCAGGGGCCGTCGCTGCGGGGGTTGCCGGCGCGGGGGTTGCCGGCGCGGATCCAGCCGGTGGAGTCGTTGAATTCACTCCCTGCTGATGCACGGCCGGTTCGACTGCCGCTGATTCTGAGGCTGCGGCGGGCGTCACGGCCGATGTGGCCTGTTCCTTCGGTGTTTCCGCAGCAGCCTTTGCGTCGGCCAGTTGCCGCTCAAGAACCGCGGGGTGGACGTACTGCTGTCGATCGGCAATGGTGAGCGGTCGTTTGGGCTGTCTTACATTCCGGCGACCGAACGGGGGATTGATCCGATTACCGGCGATCAACGCCCCGTCATAGACGCTGCCCTGCGTGAGTGGTCCGATACCCAGAAGCCAGGAATCCCGGGAGTCGCTGCGGGCAACAGCTGCCCCGGATTGCCAGACCGGTACACCGGTATCACGGTGATATGCGTAGACCACGACCTTCGAGATACCAACGGCTCCATTGCGTTTGCCGAAGGAAATTTCCGGAATGACGGGCATGACCGGGACCCCGGAAACGGCATTGGCTGCGGCGCCAATGCCGTTGCTTGATGGAATTCCATAGGTGACTTCCATCGTGTCGGTTCCGAGCGCTCCGACGCGTGCTTCCAGAATGTAGTCCGCTTCTGTGCGTGTAGTCTCGACCTGCAGCCCACTGGTTGTCATTTTCTGGCGGAGCGCACTGATCATGTAGTCGGAATTGATGTAGACATTGGTCCCCTTGAATGTCTTCATGTACTCCGTGTCCAGGTACACTTTGCGACCTGCCAGCCCGGAAAGATCAAGCTGATCGATGGCGCGATCGACGGAGTCGGACAGCAGCAGCTGCTCTGTACCGCTCCGCTGCAGCGCCGTGCCGCACCCGGCCAGCAGCAGAAAAAGCAGCGGCATCCGGGAGGCAAAATGGCGAAGCGACCAGCGCATCGGAGTCGGTATCATCACCAGTGACTGGCAGCAGCCGATTGGGAACACACATGCGTACCCGGACTGCCGCAGCGAAAACGACTGGGCTGAATTCTATCCGCAGAGCTGCCACGTTGGCCGCGGCACCACTGATTTTCCGTCACCGGAACTGCGACCCGGAATGTGCAGTCAGCCAATTTCGGCGGTTTCTGCCGGGCTGTACAACAGCGGGAAAAAGCGGCCGCCCAGCGGCGTGCCGGGAGCAATTGCGGGAACACCCTCCAGCAGCGGTTGATCGGACTCACTGCAGACGCCGTCGAGTATCATATTGACGACCACGGCACGTCTCGGCCGATCCGTGCGGTTCTCAAATGAACCGTGGACTGTCAGTGGATGGTGAAACACACATTCGCCTGCTTTGAGCTGTACAGGGACAGGATTGCGAAACTGTTCCCACTGCTCCTCAGAAAGTACCCCCTGAATTGCCTGCATGTCGCCCGCCAGTCCGGTAATCGGCAGCAAATCCCATTGATGACTTCCCGGAACATAACACACGCAGCCATTGTCCACGGTGCTGTCATCGAGGCCAATCCAGCAGGTCAGGTGAGCCATTGGACGAGTGCGTGTCCAGTACGAATAATCCTGGTGCCACGCAACCACTCCACCATGCAGCGCCGGCTTGCAGAACAGCTGATCGTGCCAGAATCGAACGGCACCACCCAGCAACTGCGAGGCGGGCGTGGTGATGGCCGGATGCCAAAGCAGATCGTGCAGGCCGACACCGATCCTCCAGGCGCCCAGGGCATGAAACAGCACTCGATCCGGATCCCGCGACTCGTTCGAGTGATACTCGTACCAGAACTCGCTGCCGGGGTGGCCTGGCTGAGTCAGCACGGCAAGTTCAGCTCGCAGCTGTTCAATCTGAAGCGCATCCAGTATCCGTGGCCCCACGACAAAACCATGCTCCCGGAAGCTCGACAGTTGCTGGTCACTGAGCCGCCATGGAGTGCGATCTGAGGACTGTGGCGGAAAGAGACTGCTGAGCGGTGCATGAGCAAGGGACAGGTCGCGGGGGGCTCCAGCGTGCATGTCTGAATGTCCGTTACAGATTTCAGGGGGCCGTTCGAATGCGGATGCGACGATATTCCATTTGGCCGCGGTCACCTTCCAGTCCGATCGGACCGGTGGCTGGCAGCTTGAAGGTTTCTTCAAGTACTTCACCGTTGCAGGTACAGCGGGCAGTGCCCCCGCGTGCTTCAACAATCAGTTCGTTCCAGTCGCCGGGGCGGAAATTCTTCAGATCCTTCCAGGGACCTGCAAGCGGAAAGTCGCGGCACTGCAGCTGCGGCTCGCGAAGAAACACGCCGCTGTCGGCATTTGGGGTTGCACGGAATTCCAGCTTGAGTGTGAAGTCGTGAGGAAACTCGCGTGTTGTCCAAAGCTGCTGGATGCGGCGACCTTCGGTGGGGGTGGTCACGACAAGACGACCGTTGATGGCGCGATAGCGACCGTCGGGAGTTGCTGACTGGCCGTCGAATTCCACAGCCTGATCGACGAAGGGCCACACCACACCATTCGGGTCCCGCTCCATCCAGCGCCTCGCCGAGGCTCGCACGGATTCCGGAGTCACATGGAAGCCCCAGCCACTCAGGTCGCGGCCGTTGAAGAGGCTTTCAAAGCCATCTTCAACGCGAAAATCGTCCGGTTCAGTTTCGATCAGCCCCAGTGTTGCCAGAACCGGACGCAGGCCACCTGCCCAGCGACGGTAGCCGGCTTCATTGGGGTGCAGCAGATCCGGCATGTCCTCTGGCTTCGCGTCGCCGTCAGAATTTGCGAACAGCGTCCAGCTGTCAAGCACTGTCACCTGACGATTACCCCGCGCTGCCTGCTGCAGCAGCTGATTGATGCTGCGTATGCTTTCCGCCGGGCGCTTTTTGGAAGCTGAGCTGGGGAATACAAGGCACAGCACAACGGGCGTGTCCGGCTGTGCTTTGGAAATCTGTTCAAGGATGAGTCGCACATTACCGGCGATGATTTCCGGTGTTGCAGACTCTTCGAGGTCATTGGTTCCCATCAGCATCACAATGGCTTTGGGCTTGAGCGACAGGACGTCGGCTTCGAGCCGAATGAGCATTCCGCGAGTGGTGTCGCCACTGATGCCGCGATTGGCTATTTTCAGGCCGGGAAACAGTCCGCGGAAATCATCGCCCGCACCCTGAGTGATGGAATCACCGAGGAAGACAACCGAACCCTGATCCGTCTCGCCCCGTTGCTGCCATACGGAACGCCGCTGCTGCCAGAGATTGCGAAACCAGTCGTAGCGGCGAATCGGGCCGGCGCCGGGAAGACCGTCATCCGTGTCGGGCAGCCGAATGTCGGTGGTTGACTGAGCGAATGCAGCCGGGATACTGCCGGTTGTGAAAAGGAATGAACAGACAGCAGGCAACAGCAGAACAGGGAAACGCATAGTTGATTCTCCGGTTACTCGATGCGTGTGCCGAGCATGATGGAATTGAGTCCGCTGCCAATACCCAGCAGCGCGAATTGTTCACCGGACTGTGGCGGCTGTTGAGCAAGTCCCAGTGACAGTGCCATGGGCAAAGCAGCCGCGCCGGTATTTCCGAGAAACTCGACAGTTGGAAAGTCGAGCGATGGGTTCAGGCCGAGCTGCTGCATGAGTGCCGTGCGGTGCTGACGTCCCACCTGATGCGTGAACACGCGATGGACCGATTCGTTGGACCAGTTGAGCACTTGTCGAGCTTTTTCCCAGGTGCGAGCGGCGAGGCGGATGCCAGCGTGAAGAAGTGCCTCTGAGTCCGTTTCCATCCGCGGTCTGGAGTCACCCGCCGCAGCATCGACCCCGCCTGAACAGAGATTGTGTGCGGACGAATCCGACAGCACTGCTCCGCCCAGCAGTCGATGGTGGGTACGGCTGAGTCTGCGATCACAGAGCACAATGGCGGCGGAACCTGAACCAATCGTCAGAGACGCAAATGCCGGTTTGATCGACTGACGTGTCAGTGTGTTGTCGGAGAGCAGACTGTCGATCGTTCCTTCGACCAGATCACGGCCAGTCTCTGTGCCGACAACAATGCCGGCCCTGATTCGCCCCATTTCAATTTGATCGGCGATCAGGAGCATTCCATTGAGCAGCCCGAGACAGGCGTTGCTGACATCGAGCACAAGGCAGTCATCGGGAAGCCCGGTTCCCGCGTGCACTGCGGCTGCGGTGGCAGGTTCCATTCGATCACGGCAGACGGAACCATGAACGAGGGCTCCGATGGAGCGTGGGTCGAGCCGGGACTGCTGGAGGGCAAGCCGGGCAGTGGCGACGCTGACAGATCCGGGCAAAGTACCCGGGTCCCACCAGCGGCGTTCGCGGATGCCAGTCATCAGCTCCAGTCGTCCCTGCGGGAGCCCGAGTCGATCATAGACAGGAGCGAGCCGTCGTTCAATTTCTGCTGACGCGATGACGTGCGGCGGCAGAAGATGCGCGACAGCCTCGATGCAGACATGCTGATATTTCATTTCTGCAGACCGGCGACGATTTCCTGGATTGCCCGACTGTCGTCAGTTGCCACGACCATGGTATTGCGAGCGGCGATTTTGCCGCTGCGGTCAATGACAAAGGTCCAGCGACGGGCGGTGATGCTGCGTGTGAGCAGTTCTTCCTTGCCGTCGATAACCGCCTTGACAGTCTTTTCTTCGCGTACCACGGGAACTTTGAAGGCGTCCGCCACACGTCCTTCGGTGTCCGCCAGCAGAGTGAAGTTCAGGTTGTGCGCCTTGCGAAACAGCTGGTGATTTTTGACAGAGTCGCCGCTGACGCCGATGACTTCGACGCCCTGATCTTTGAGCTTTCCGAGATCATCGCGAAACGCGCAGGCCTGCTTTGTGCAGCCGCCCGTCATGTCAGCTGGGTAGAAGTAGACCACGACGATTTTCTTTCCGACGACGTCGGCTGATTTCCATTCGCGGCCGTTTTCGTCGAGCGCTGAGAATTCGGGGGCTTTGTCGCCGACTTTCAGATCAGCAGCCGAAAGCAAGGAGGGGTTGATGAGAGCAAAGAGCATCAGGCCGGCGGTGATGGCGTGGAGGTGAGCCATGAGCAAACTCCGTGGGGTTGGAATGAGATCGGGAGGGATGGGCGGGATCGCGGTAATTCGAGAACTGTAGTGAACAGTGATGCTGTCGCAACGGTACCAAAAAAAACGGCTGGCAAAACTGCCAGCCGCCGGAAGACTTTCCGAAGATCTGCAGAACAGACTACTTCTTTGCAGCCTTCTTTGCAGCCTTCTTTGCAGCCGGCTTTGCGGTTGCGGCCTTCTTTGCGGCCTTCTTTGCAGCTTTCTTTGCCACGGTTCGTTCCTCCAAAAAATTGAACAGAGTGGCTGTCCTGCCGAAGCTTACCGGGCCTGGAACTTCAGGACGACCACAAACCAAAACATCAGATCACCGACAAACAACACTGGATGTCGATGATGCAGATTCCCTTCTGAACTGATGCCCGTTGTGAAGTCCGCTTTGGAAAGGCGATGTCCTTCGCCACGTTCATCCAGTACCTGAACAACAGAATCTGCCAAAGGCGATGGAATCCTAGAAAATGAATTGAATAACGCAAGACTGTTCAAGCGGTTTCCGAGCCTCAGGGGAAATTTTTTTCAACAATTTCTACGAATCAGTGGCACTCAGTCAGGATTCGCTGCATGTATCGCAGACTCTCGACCGCAATGTGCTGAGCGCCAGGTGAGTAATCGAAGACTTCAACAGAGACCCAGCCATCGTAGTTGCTGTCAATGAGTGCCTGCAGGATTGGCTGATAGTTTGTCTCGCCCATGCCGGGCCCAAGGAGATTTGAGTCATTGACATGGAAGTGGCGAGTGATGCTGCGATGGCGATGAATGAGTTCAGGAATCGAGTCGGATTCCGCACCCAGCATCGCTTTGACATCCTGATGCAGTTGCACAGTGGAATGATTGACTCGCTGCAGCAGCTCTGTGGCTTCAGCACAGGTGTTGATAAAGTTGGTTTCCTTTGGGGTGAGCGGTTCAAAGCAGAGCGTAACACCGCAGACTGAGAATTCCTCGGTGCAGGCCAGCAGCACTTCCGCGGCGTATTCCATGGCCTGTTCACGAGTCACCGAGTCGATCAGATTTCGCTGCACAGGCGATCCGAAGACCATGATACTGCCACCAAGATTCGAGCAGAGTCGAGCCAGCAGCCGCAGGTGGTCGGCGGTTCGACGCCGCACTGCAGCGTCAGGGCTGGTGAGATGCAGGCCCTGAGTTTTTGCCAGCAGCCAGTGGAGTCCGATGATCTCGAGACCACAGCGAGATGCATCGCTGCGGAATTTCTGACAGTCGGATGTGCTGATTGCCGCAGGATTCGCATCCAGCGCAAACGGCGCGGCCTCGATACCAGTGTAGCCAGCCTCGGCAATCAGCCGACACTGATCCGACCACGGCGTTTGTTCGTAGAGTTCCTGACAAATCGCAAATTTCATCGCAGTGTTTCCCAAAGTCAACAGTCCGGCAGAAACGGCAGAAGTCATCCGCAAGGGCTCCTCGCGAAGTCACATTCTGGCGATTTGCTTCCCGGATGCAACACGGTTTGACGGCATGGCAGTTAGAACCTAAGTGGTTGAGTCGAAGCAATCAGCTACCCCCACTTCGGAGTCCAGACCGTGGCCGCCCCCGCAAACCTGCTGAGTCCAGAACCATTTACGGATCTGTTTGAACGCGTCAATCTGCTGCTGGGTGAACGGCAGTCAGCGCGGCCATCGGTCACGTCCGGAAACGTGTTCATTCCCCGTGCCCCGGCCACTCTTCGAGAAGCCGGCGTTTCACCGGCTGTCATGGAACGGATCATCATGCGCTTCCTGCTCCAGGCGGGCAGCCTCGCGGGACGTCGCATCGGTACTCAGCTCAAACTTCCTTTTCGACTTGTCGAACCTGTGCTGCGGCAGCTGCGTGCCGACAAACTGATCGATCTTGCCGGTACAACTGCCGCCGGTGACTGCGAATACCTGCTTACGCCTGCCGGACGTGAGCGCGCTTTGCAGTATGTCGAGGAGTGCAGTTACTTTGGGGCGGCCCCAGTCCCGCTCACCGACTATACCGCCAGTGTTGCCGCACAAAGTCCCAGTCTTGCGAATGTCGATTCGGAGGATCTGCGACGTGTCTTTCGCGGGCTGGTGGTGAGCGAGGAATTTCTGCAGAGACTGGGGCCGGCCGTTAATGCCGGACGCGGACTGTTTCTTTATGGCCGACCAGGGAATGGCAAAACAACTCTCGCCGAACGCATGACGGACGTCTTTGGTTCCACAATCTGGATCCCAAGGGCCGTCGCCGTCGATACGTCTGTCATCCGTATCTTTGATCCCAGCGTGCATGTCGAGGTGGATGAACATGAAGCTGGTGCCGGACTCCAGGATGCTCCCGAACTAGACCGTCGCTGGGTACTCATCCGTCGCCCCACCGTCATCGCCGGCGGTGAGCTCACAATGAACGAACTGGAAATACAGATCAACCCAACCTCACGCATCTGCGAAGCTCCACTGCAGGTGAAGAGCAACTGTGGGACTCTTGTGATTGATGACTTCGGACGCCAGCAGATGCCCGTCGATCAGCTGCTCAATCGCTGGATCGTTCCGCTTGAAAAACGCTATGACTTCCTGAACCTGCCCACCGGACGGAAAGTGAAGTTCCCATTCGACCAGATGATCATCTTCTCAACCAACTGCGAGCCCCGCGATCTGGTCGATGAAGCATTTCTGAGACGCATCCCTTACAAGATCGAGGTGCCGGATCCCAGTCAGCGAGAGTTTCGGCAGCTGTTCGAGCTGATGTGCGAGCAGTTGCGGATTCCGTTTGATCCACATGGCTTCGATTATCTGGTGCAGCAGCACTACAAGCCAGCGGGAAGACCGTTCAGAGCTTGCCAGGCCCGCGATATTCTTCAGCAGATTCGAAGCTACTGCAACTACTTCCGAATCACTCCGGCCATGTCCCGCGAGGCGATCGACTCTGCCGCGCTGTCTTACTTCTCAATCATGAACTGATCAGCGCCGCAGATCGAGACAGACGAGCCAGTCTTCGCTGCGGAGATACATGCGGCCGGCAGAAATCACGGGGGCCACCCATGACGGATTGCCAATCTCGTCGATCGCAAATCGACCATGTTCGACGTACTTCTGCGGATTCACTTCAGCCACCGCAAGTGTTCCTCGTTCTCCCAGAACGATGAAACGATTGCCGATACGCGTGAGCGATCCGCGGCCAAAGAATGGGTAAGGCACCTGCTCGCCCGTGTCAGCCCGCAGCACCTTTCCTGTCGTACGGTCCAGTCGCAGATCGTTCAGATTCCCCTCGAATCCCGCAGTACTCCACTGAACCGTGCCGTCAGCAAGGCTCACACATCGCAGTTCGCCTTCGTTTTCATGGCGACCGGAGAATCCGTAGACGTAGCCATCTGCGTGGATAGGTGTGGACCAGTGTGCCTGCAGGCTGCGCCGGTTTTTCCATACCTGGCTCACGCTGCGACCGTCCGGGGCAACTTTGAGCAGTTCTGCGCCGACTTCGTATGCAGCGGACAGCAGAATCTGATCACCAACGACCACCGGCCGGGCAGCGTTCACGGACTCGTGAACCCGTGATCGAAACCAGTGACGAAAGTTGAGCCGTCCGGACTCCGGGTCCAGAGATACCAGCCCCTGTCGGAGCAGGCAAAGCAGATGTCGCTGACCGCCGATTTCTGAAATGATCGGCGATGAATAGCTCACCACCATCTCTTCGCCGGTCCACGCGTAGGTGTCGCCCTCAGGAGTTGCGGTGCCGTCCCACGTGGACCGTCCACCGTTTTGCCAGAGCTGTTTGCCGGTGGATGCTTCGAATGCCACGACACCCGCGTCAGGCTGGCCCCCGACCAGCACGATCAGTCGGTCTCCGTCAAGGAGCGGCGAGCAGCCCATGCCGAAAAACCAGTCAGGGATTTGAAAGAGCTTTCGCAGGTCATGCTGCCAGATCGGTTTGCCGTCGGTGAATGACACGCACACCAGCATACCTTCAGCGCCGAGGGTGATGCAGCGGTCCTTTGTGAGCACGGGTGAGCATCGAGGCCCGTTGTTGTAACCGTAGGGGTCTTCGAAGGAGGACGCGTAGGAGTACTTCCAGAGCTCTGCACCCGATTCGATGGAACGGCAGGAAATGACCTCACTGCGACCCTCTCTGTAATGCACTACGACACGGTCGCCGAGCACTGATGGGGCGCTGTAGCCGGTGCCGATGGACTGTTTCCAGAGGATTTTTGGGGGAGCAGTCGTCCAGTCGGGCTGAAGGTCCGTCTCTGAGGATTCTCCGGTATGCCGCGGGCCAAGAAACCAGGCCCAGTCCTCGGCCTGCAGGAATGAAGGGAGTGCCTGGACGGCCAGCAGCAACAGCAGATTTCGAATGATTGTGCGCATGGTGACGAGGCGACCACATATATATAGGTGTGAAATGGACCGCGGAAATGATGGCAGAGGACTCTGAACTGTACCGCCGGAACAGCAGGAAAGCACGTGCAGCAGGCTCCGCGCGGAAGATTCCCGAGCGAATCAGACCGGCTCGCCACCGGCATCCGCCCCGGTGTCAATGTCTTCCGGACGGAGCGTGATCAGGTCTTCCTGAGAGAGTTTTGGGATTCTGACGATCCTTGAGGCCATGCGACGAATGGAACTCTCGAAACAATTCCTGGCCATTCGCGCATTTCCAAAATGCTCATCTCGCTCCGTCACCTGCCGCTGAAAATACTCACCCAGCTTCCTGCGGGCGTCAGCTGCCAGCTGGTACTGATGCCGCGAACAGAAGCCTTCAAAGATCTGCAGCAGTTCCGGGGCCGAATAGTCCGGAAAACTGATGCTCCGCTGAAAACGACTGCTGAGCCCCGGGTTCGAACGCAGCATCTCCTGCATCGGGGTCGGATACCCGGCGAGGATCACAACCAGTCGCTTCCGGTCGTCTTCCATGCGTTTGAGCAGCACCTGCAGAGCTTCGGCACCGTACGCGTCCTCCGCTCCGTCAGACGCCAGGCTGTAG
>JBJTOP010000381.1:0-3529 GCA_046074645.1 Planctomycetaceae bacterium
CATCACCCCCGTCGCAGAATTCTCCCTTGCTCCTGACCCCGTTACCGTGTCGGTTACGCAGGGAACTGCAGCTACAGTGACAATCCGATCCGTTCGCGCTGCCGACTGGACTGTCCCCATTGAAATCGCCCTCGCCACCCCAGCTGATCAGCTGCCCCCAGGACTCACCGTGGCTGGGGGATCCATGGCCGCGGGCGAACTTGCCGTAACCATCACCGCCGCAGCAGACGCAGCCGTCGGTCCCTCCACGCTCTTCCTGCAGGGCAAGTCCAAAAAAGACAAGGCCGAACCCGTCCGCCCCGTTCCTCCCATTCGCGTCAACGTCGTCGCCAAATAGTCATTTCTCCCCGCTTAATCCGGGTTATACCACTCCATAAGGTGTTGCCATGAACTACCGTACTCTGCTGCTGTGCATCGCTGCCTGGCAACTGGCCGCCTGCAGTGCTTCGGCGGATCTGCCCGTTACTTCCCTGAAGGTGCTGCCCGCAGAGGTTCGACTGCAGGGACCAAGAGCCGTCCAGCAGCTGGTCATCACCGCCAATGCGGACACCGCCGCAGTTCATGATGTCACCGCATCCGCCCAGTACCAGTCCGACAACCCGGCTGTGGCCAAAGTGGAAAACGGAGTCGTTCATGCGACTGGGAACGGTGAAACCACGGTGCATGCGTCCGCAGGTGGACAGAAGGTCTCCGTGAAAGTCACGGTGTCGGCCTTCGAAACTCCGATTCCGGTCGCCTTCCACACCGAAGTGCTGGCGGCCCTCACCAAATCCGGCTGCAACATGGGCGCCTGCCACGGTTCTCCTTCCGGCAAAGGCGGGTTTCGACTGTCACTCCGCGGATACGACCCGCCGCTGGACCTCGTCACACTCCGGGGCGAATACTTCAACCGCCGTTCAAATGTGCTCAACCCCGACGACAGTCTGCTGCTGCAAAAGCCGCTGATGGAAGTGGCTCACGGAGGCGGAAGACGTCTGGGCTACAACGATCCTTGCCACGTCGTACTCCGCGAATGGATTGCAGAGGGCATGAAAGTTCAGGCCCCCGACGCTCCCCAGCTCGTGCAAATCGAAGTCTTCCCAAAGCCGCGCGTGCTTCGTGATGGCGCCGACCACCAGCAGCTGCACGTGAACGGACACTTCAGTGACGGCACCATACGCGACATCACCGCTCTCACCGCTTTCGACACTTCTGATGAAAGCATTGCACGTATCTCCCCTCACGGAGTTGTCAGTCGTGAAGGCCGCGGTGAAGCCACCATCCTCGCTCGCTACCTTGAAAAAATGTCCACGACCCAGATCACCTTCCTGACAGAACGCCCTGACTTCCAGTGGCCCGCAGCCCCTGAAGAGACGCGAATTGACCAGCTGGTCTTTGGCAAGCTGCGCCAGCTCCAGATCCAGCCGTCAGATCTTTGCAGCGACTCAGATTTCCTCCGCCGAGCCACGCTCGATCTCACCGGACGACTGCCCACACTCGAAGAAACTCAGGCCTTCCACGCGGACGCCAGCCCCGGTAAACGTGCGGCCGTGGTCGATCGACTGCTGCTCAGCGATGATCACGCCCGCTTCTGGTCGCTCAAATGGTCTGACCTGCTCCGTGTCAACAGCAAACGCCTCACGCGGTCCGGTGTCCATAAGTTCCGGCGCTGGTTGTTCGAAATCGTCAAAAACGATGTTTCGCTCAATAAGTTCACCCAGGAACTCCTGACAGCCACCGGGTCCACTCAACAGCACCCGGCCGCCGCTTACTGGAAAGCCAGTCGCGATGAAATCGATGCCACCGAAACTACGGCCCAGCTGTTCCTTGGCATTCGTATTCAGTGTGCCAAGTGCCACAACCACCCCTTCGAAAAATGGACTCAGGATGACTACTACGGCACCGCTGCTGCATTCAATCGGGTGGGCCGAAAGGAAACCGGGCTTCCCGATGATGAAATGATCTTCGTCAAAGCCGGCGGTGAAGTCACTCAGCCAAGAACCGGCCGTACCATGAAGGTTCGACTGCTGCTTTCCGGTGACGTGGACGTGCCCGCTGATCAGGACCGGCGCGTTGTCTTCGCGGACTGGCTGACCAGCAACAGCAACCCCTTCTTCGCGCGGTCACTCGCCAATCGCATCTGGGGCCACGTGGTGGGAAAGGGAATCGTTGACCCCGTCGATGACTTCCGCGACTCCAATCCACCCTCCAACCCCGAACTCCTCGACTATCTGGCTTCCGAACTCGTCACCAGCGGCTTCAGTTCCCGTCACCTGATTCGCACGATCATGAACAGCCGCGTCTACCAGCTCAGCTCACAACGCAACAAGTACAACGCTGACGACGAAACCTATTTCAGCCATGCCTCCACACGGATGCTCACCGCAGAACAACTTCTGGACGCTATCTGTGCGGTCACCGGCCAGCCCGAGGAATTCCCGGGGATGCCAGCCGGAACGAAAGCCATCGACCTCGTCGATCCGCCGGAAGGACACAAGTTTCTGCAGGTGTTTGGCCAGCCCCAGCGCGAGCTGCCCTGCGAATGCGAACGCTCCACCGACAGCAATCTCTCGCAGGCGCTGCAGCTCATCAACGGTCCAACCGTCCACAACAAGCTCCGCGCTGACTCGGGCAATATCCATAGCTGGATCAAGGACGGCAGAACCGATGCTGAAATCGTCAACCTGCTCTACTCACTGGCTCTCAGCAGGCCCGCGACCGCTCAGGAAGTCGAAATCGCAGCTGCTCACGTAAAAGCCTCCGAAGACCGTGTTCGAGCACTCGAAGATGTGGCGTGGGCTGTGATCAACAGCAAGGAATTCCTCTTCCAGCACTGAACGGCCGCCCGACTGGACGGAAATGAAAACAGCCCGGCGGGATCGTCCTCCCGTCGGGCTGTTCGCTTTGAGTGCAGTTGTGGAGCCGCCTGCTGTCAGGCTGCCTGCTCCAGTCCTTCGTCCTCAGATTCCTCGTCTTCGTAAACGAGGTAGTAAATGCTGCTGGCTGCTTCTTCCAGGAAGTGCTTCACATTTTCGCTCTGAGCACCTTCGATCAGACGATCGAGCGCCTCGACAATTCGATCGACTTCCTCGCTGCGGATTTCCTCGTAATCCTCTGCTTCATCCATTTGCAGATGCTGTGACATATCCTGTCTCCCGGGCGTTTCACACGAAGACGCAGCGACATCGAAATGTGCTGCACCGTTCTGGCGGCTTCTGGCCGGTTAAATCGGCCCCACGGCCAAACCTCCGAAATTCAAACCGCCAATTTTCCGGTTCGCAGCGGCGGTTGGCATGACAGGTTTTCCCAGTCGTTCAGGTCAACGCTCGCCAGTGCCGGAGTCGCAGCAGGGAACGCCGTCGATCGGCAGAATCCGCCGCAATCGGAATCCGGTTGGTGTCGATATGACGCCCACCAGGCCGCCGCCATGCGGCTGGGTTGCGAGCGGTTGGGCGGAAGCCCAATGGCGTTGAAGTTCTCTCTATCCTCGCGAAAATCGGCCCCAATCCCCCCTCTCCCCTTCGAGGGGAGAGGGGACGGGGGTGAGGGG
>JBJTOP010000382.1:0-1486 GCA_046074645.1 Planctomycetaceae bacterium
TGCGGACTTCATCCGCAAACCGCCCGTTCCCGCCCCAGCCGATAAACTTCACATCAGCCTGCAGGTGCCTGACAAGCTCGCCCGCGAAGTAGACAGCCTGCTTTTCTGCGCCGCTGAAGTAATCGAAATGCCCGGCTGCGAACAGGAAGCGACGGCCGCGGAATTCTTCGAATTCTTCATAGATCCCTGGTGCTCCCTTCATCTGGCGTTCTGCTGCCTCCACTCCCGCAGGACGCATAACAGCCAGAGGTCGTACGGCGAACCGCCTGCGACCTGCTGCCGCAGCTGCTCGGGACAAAACCAGTCCACAAGCCCGCTTTGCTGATCAAGCAGCAGCTGCTCTAGCTCCCGTCGCTTGTGTTCTGAGCTGCGCAGCCAGCGTTCAAGCGGGATCTCGAAACCCTGTTTCCGACGGAATGCGAATTCGTGTCCGAAGCGAGCGGCCGCCAGCTGTTTCAGAGGCAGTTTGCCGCAGTAGTTGCCGTCCTCGCTGTAAAGATGGCTTTCCGGGATCGAGCCAGCCAGTTCGAAGACGCGTCGGTCGAGGATTGGCGGACGCACTTCCAGACCGACGGACATGCTGGCGATATCAACCTTCGTCAGAATGTCTTCGGGCAGAAAGGTCTGCAGGTCCAGCCACTGGGCCTGATTGATGGTGGACAGGCCGGCTGATTCGCCGAACGCGTCCCGAAATGTGGTCCCGGGCAGATCGCTTAAGAATCGCAGTTCCGGGCGCCACAGCTGGCTGCGGAGCTGGGTGTCGTGAAAACGGCCCGTCAGCGGAAACCAGTCTGTCAGTTCCGGGGAACGGGTGGCACTGCGTTTTGCTGGCCGACGCAGGACGGCGTTTCGTACACCGCGAGCCAGCTCTTTGACCTGTTGCATCGGCCGCGAGGCGGTCGCGGATCGACAGCGGGACAGCCACGCTCCGTAGGTGCCGTAGCCAGCGAACAATTCATCGCCACCATCTCCGGACAGCGCCATCGGCACGTGGGTTCTGGCGAGCCGGCAAAGTGCCCAGGTGGCGATCGCCGACTGGTCACCATAAGGTTCCCCATAATGCCGCACTATCTCCGGCAGAGCACTGAAGGCATCCACATTCAGCATCTGCTCGTGATGTTCCGTGCGATATTTCTTAGCCACCTCGCGAGCGAAGTGGACTTCGCTGAACTGGCTGTCGTCAAAGCCGATCGAGAACGTCTGGACCGGTCGATCAAGCAGTTCGGCCATGTAGCCGACCACGAGGGAAGAGTCGATGCCTCCGGAGAGAAAGGCGCCGAATGGCACATCGGAAACGAGGTGTCGTTTGACGCTGTCGCGGAGGCAGAAATCCAGTTCGTCCAGCAGTTCAGCGGGGCGACGGCGGATTTTGCGAGTGAAGTCCGGCTTCCAGTATCGTTCGATCGACATCCGCGGTTCGTCGAGTGCGACAACCATGCGGTGACCTGCCGGGAGCTTGAACACGTTCCGCCAGACGGTTTTCGGC
>JBJTOP010000383.1:0-1492 GCA_046074645.1 Planctomycetaceae bacterium
CAGTGCGTAGAGCGGATCCTTCGTGGGTACCAGCGTGAGGATTTCCCAGACATCGCTGCCCGCCGCGTGCTTCCGCAGCGTGGGCAGCAGACCGGCCCGAACCAGCGACGACTTGCCGCAGCCGGATGCCCCGGTCACAGCAATCAGCCGCTGCCGCTGCACCAGCAGCTGCAGCTTGTTGCTGTAAGTCTCACGACCAAAAAACAGGTCAGCGTCTTCTTCCCGAAAGTATTTCAGCCCTCGATAGGGCGACTGTCGAGTCCCCTGTGTCCAGGTCTCGGCATCCGCCTGCCCGCGAATCGCCTGCGCCAGCCGGTCCAGCTGCCCGCGTTCTTCCTGCGGATTGAGTCGTCCCGCATCGGCATCCGCCCCGCGCAGATCAATCCACATCAGTTGCTGCAGAAATCCCGCCGGCGCCTCTGCACCGGGCAACAGCACCGGAATCACGGGAAACTGATCCTGCAGCGAGGCCATCCGGTCCAGCGCCCACGCCCGTTCCCGCTGCTGCCACCGTCCCAGCTCGCCCGGCCCCAGAACAATCGCCACAGACCGACTGCCGGACAACGCCCTTTCCAGAGCCGCCACCCAGTCTCGTCCGACCTTGAGATACCAGCGATCCAGAAAGCAGCGACAGCCACGGGCCGTCAGTTCCCTCGCGAGGCGTTCCACCTCCCGGTAATCAGCCGAGCTGTAGCTTAGGAAAACGTCATAGTGTGCGTCAGCATCCGACATGGTGTGCAACCCCCGGCAGGTACAAAACGCCTGTTCTGCTCGGTACAGGCTACAGAAGCGGAGGCGGGCAGACAAACCAACCCGCGGGACGGGATCAGCCGGCACTGAGAGCCTGCTCTGTAAAGGTCTCTGGAACACTGCAGCAGGACGATTGCAAACATGGGCGGGCGAGGCGGGGAGCGGTTGGGCGGAAGCCCCCGGCGGCGTTGCACGACCGCGCATGTACCCTGCACCGGTGTCAGATGGCGAAGCGGTGCTGCCGCGTGCAGGATGTTATGGGACGAATAAGACCGATGGGACCAATGCGACCGATGGCAAGCATCGAGGGGCACTGACTTCTGCGGTTCGGGGTGGCGAGTTCGTGAACATTGGCCGTTTCTTTTCCTTTTTTCGGGATTACCCGCTGTTTTCACGATAACATGACCCTGGAATTTCTATGTCTGCCAATCAACCCACGGCAGTGTTCCTGACGCATTCTGAAGGTAATTCCTGTGAGTGACACGACTGCGAACAACGACATGCGTCCACAGATTTTGGATGCGGTAGCCAACTTCACGCATCCAGATAAAGAGCAGTTGCTTCTGGAGTTGCAGGGCCCCTTGAACAATATCTTCAATTCCCTTCCGACACCCTGGAAGCCTTCAGAAAACGATCAGCAGTGTGCCTGGGAGATACACGTCGAGCTGCGGACTCGAATTACCACTCAGCGACTGCATTATCTGGATGGCGACGAGGCAACCGCTCTGGAGAGCCTCGTGCA
>JBJTOP010000384.1:0-3731 GCA_046074645.1 Planctomycetaceae bacterium
ATCCAAATTGATCCGAAAGGCTTCATCACCTCCCAGAGCCAGGGCCTTTCTGATAATGGGGTCTGCGTCCGATCCCCCTACGGTAGCCAGATGGAGCACCGTATCGGGCTTTGCTTCTTTGAGTTCGATGGCCCTTACTAACGCATACCATTCGTCGTAAGGATTGATGATCCATTGAACACCTGTGGTGTCTCCCGAACTGCCGTGACTCAGGCTGCCCTGCGAACCACCTGCTGAACACCTGCAGTCTTCACGGCTGACTCGTCTGACATCGCGACCATTTCAGGATCCTTCTGCAGCACGGCATACATTGTGTCGCTGGTGGGCAGGCAGTCCGTCAGATTTTGTCGTGCCACCATAAATCCAGCCTCTGCAGCCAGACGTCGAAGCGATTGCGGCGTGAAGTAGTTGACGTGATCCGGATAGCGAAAGCCGCACCAGCGGCTGCCACGGAGATGGCGATTGATGCAGCCGAAATTGGGCACTTTCAGGACGATCAGGGCGTGAGCAGCGAGGGCGGGTGCGAGCGTTTTGAGGAGTGCGAGTGGCTGAGCTTCGTGCTCCAGAAATGACGACATGATGACCAGATCCAGCGAGTTTGGTTCAAAGCGAGCGGCACCTTCAAGTGCGCTGGCAAATTCCACTCGACCTCCCAGCGCCGCACATTCTGCGTGCGCTAACCTCGCGAGATGTGCAGAGACCTCGATGCCCAGCGGTACCATCCGGCGACCCACGGCTGCGAAGCGACCGTGCAGGTCGTGCAGCAGGTCGGCGGCAGCACAACCGATGTCCAGCACCCGCAGGGGCTGAGCTGAAGGAAGCACATCACAGAGCGGCCGCGACAGATCGAAAAAACGGTTGCGACGCGGGAACAGCAGGAGTTTCATGCGGGCGGCAGCCAGCGAGAGCTTTGAGAGCCACGGTTCTGCTTCCCGCCGCCGCTGCTTTTCTGCTGCAGAAGTCACCTCCCACGCGTGCTCAACCTGGAGTTGCGCATAAGCAGGAGGATTCGCGAGAAACACAAACCCTGTCTCGGTGCATTGAACAATCTGCCAGTCGCCGGAGTGGAAGCGAGTGGGACGGACGCGGGTTAAGCGACCGAGAATCGGGCACAGCATTTCCATACGGGAAGGCTCCTTCCAGAGTGCAGTCAGCGTGGTCATCGACGCTGGTATTCTAGAGAAAATGAGCAGCGAGGTGCCAGCGGAGTTTCCGGGCAGCCTGTCATCATTGAATCTCACCACGCCGAAATCTGAATGTCCGGACCGCTGAATACGGGCTGCGGGGTTGTTCGCGGGCTGCGAAAGAGTCGTCGCTCAGCCGGTGTTGGAAGCCACGGCCAGGTTGGCAGACCAGCACCACCCAGAGGCTCGGCCGAAACACCTGCAAGTTCACGTCCCCATGAGGCAAACATGCTGGCAAACGCCGTCGCTCGCGAGGAACGGCGGATGTGAATTGGATCCAGTCCGTACCAGGCTGCTGGCGGAGTGATGGTGGACATGGCGTTTCTGAGACCGGCATTTCGCAGGAGTTCGGCCAGTGACGTCGCCAGTCGGAGCACGTCGGGCAACAGCAGTCGCGAACCGGGAAAGAGCAGAGTGCGGGCGGCGCGAAAACGCGCAGGGCCGAGCGACTGCAGGGAAGCAAGCGGTGGCAGGGTGAGCACACTGATCGCGTCTGCTCGCCATGCCCGAATCCGCGCGATGCACGCCTCGACGCTTTCCATGATCTGCTCCGGCTGAAAACCGTAAGCGAGATCATTCCCGACGTCTGTGATGAGCACTCTTGGGGGGGCCTCGGTGGCTGGAACGGCGTTCCAGAGCCCGCAGTCGAGAATGGCTGGGAGCAAGCGGTGAGCAAAGCGAGCCGGCTTGATGTAGGATCTGCCCATGCCTGCCACGACATGCACATCGAGTGGACCGTGGCAGGCGGAGCGGAGTTGCCGCAGCAGGCTGTGCCAGCCCAGCGTCAGATTACTCGCACCAATCAGAATAACCGGGGTCTGCAATGAACCGGGAGCCGACATTCTGCGAGTTCCGTCGCTGGGAGAGGTCGTGGGACAGGATCTGGTGTCGCTGCTTTGACAGAAGTCTGCACTGCAGGCTATTGCAGAGTCAACTGCAGAGTGCTGCTGCCACCGGAAGGAATTTCAAGGGAGAGTCCCGAAGTTTCGGGGCTGGCAAATTTTGCCGGAAGATCCACCGGCGGTTTCTGAGCGGCGGGGTCGGCAGGAGCGGTCCCCAGGCCGTCGTCCACGGGCTGTTCCCAAATGACGGAAACCTTGTGAGTTCCCACGACGGAGCCGTCGTTGGGTGAATTTGTGCCGAGCACAAAGCGCCCCTCTGCATCAGAGACCCCCGCCGCTGGACGCTGACCGTCAGCAGGGTGCAGGGTGATGCGAAACCCCGGCAGCGGCTGGCCCTTCCACGTGATCAGCCCCGCCGCCGGAACACTTGCTGCCTGTTCCGCCTGCGGGGCGTAACTGGAAGTGCAGCCGCAGGAAATGACTGCGAAAAAAAGGAGCAGGGCACCGCGATGATGCATGGGACGGCCTTCGGGCAGGAGGAGTGGAGTCGGCTTTCAGGAGCACTGCAACGGGTGAGTAGCGGAAAAAGGAACTGCAGGCGCTTTCACCATTCTCCGAGAACCTCTCCGCCAGCCATGCTGCCGACCGACCTCCAGACGCGAATGTCGATGTTCTCGCTGGCAAACCTGACGGAACCATCGGCAAGGACCAGTTGTGCGCCACCGGTGTGGAAGCTGCGGGCCGCCAGATGCCCTCGGTCAAATCCAACGCTGCGAATACAGTCGCGGAGACGGGAGTTGGGGGTCATGGTGTGGGAATAAAAGGTCGCAACGACCACCCCGCGATAGTACTGTTTGCCACGATACAGAATCGCACTGGTGGCACGGTTATCGCAGGCAGGGGTGGGAACCCAGTCTGCGTTCGCATCCCCGTCCCATGTGGCAAATGGCAGGTTTGTCGCAACCCAGAGATCTTCTTTTGTGCCAGCGGGTATCACACCAGCCGTGGGCGAACCACCGCTGGGGCCCAGAACGATTTCCGCAAACAGCCCCGTGTTTGACAGCCCGTCGGTGATGTCACGAAACGCTGCTCCACGATTTCTGCCAAATGGACCCCGCCCCGCCGCAAAGTTGGCATTGTCGCCAAGGCTCTGAACGTAATTGGTCGTGCCACAACCATTCGGACACTGTGTTGGCGGAAGTACAAACGCCGGACTTGAGGGCTGTGAAGGACAGTTGAGCACCGGCAGGGTTTGCTGGCGAGCAGCCAGGTTGGTCGCGTGGGAATTGATATCGACGTCGAAGTTGAAGACGTTGTAAACGTTGCCCGCTTCGAAGTAGGGGAGGATCTGAGTGATTGTGGAGGCGTTGTTGACGCTGATGAAGCCAGGAGGGAGCCGAGTGAAGGTGCCTTCGTAGTTATGCAGCGCAAGGCCGATCTGCTTGAGGTTGTTCTTGCACTGGGTGCGACGAGCAGCCTCGCGGGCCTGCTGGACGGCCGGCAGCAGGAGGGCAACGAGAATCGCGATGATGGCAATCACGACGAGAAGTTCGATCAGAGTAAACGCTCGGCGACGCATGGCAGGCTTTCCAAAAACGTTTCTGAGGGGGAGGCAACGATGTTTTCTAGTGATTCTGGATGGGAAATCCAACACAAATCCGCCTGGCACAGTGAATTCCTGCCGGCAAACTGCAGCCATCAATTA
>JBJTOP010000385.1:0-6049 GCA_046074645.1 Planctomycetaceae bacterium
AAAGCGAGGCCAGAGCGTAGAGCTTGGTTTTGCAGATGCCAAACACCACCGTGGCTTTCATCGATTCCATGGTCGCGGCCCAGCAGTCGCTCACGCAGAATCCGGCCTCGTCGTACTGGCCCACACCATTCTTTGCCTTCAACGCCTCCAGCAGAAGGCAAAAAACGCAGCAATTACCGCGATTTGAAAGCTGCACGATCTCTGAGGGGAGAGGGGACGGGATCGAGGGGTCAAAGAACACTGCCAGCCCCCTCGTCAACACTTCCTGGACACTTTGAATTCAGCATCCTTCTGTGCTGTCCGTGCTGCGCGTAGCAGACGCGTTTCACCCCTCACCCCCGACCCCTCTCCCCGGTCCGGGGAGGGGGGGGATTGAGGGGTCAAAGAACACTGCCAGTCCCCTCGTCAACACTTCCTGGACACTTTGAATTCAGCATCCTTCTGTGCTGTCCGTGCTGCGTGTGGCTGGCGAGTTTCGCCCCTCACCCCCGACCCGTCTCCCCGGTCCGGGGAGAGGGGGGCCGGATGCTGTTTCCGCCAGAGAGTCAAGGCCATTGGGTGGGAGCCACAAGGATTAACAGCCCCCGCATGCCTTTTCCGTTTTTGCGGTGATTGAGGGAACATGAATGCGATTGGGCTCATCCATTCGCAAAATCGGGCTGCTATTTGCGAGGGCGATTTCGGCTGGACCCGCGGTGATTTTTCCTGGCTGCCGAATTGCCGGGCCGGTTTGATTGTTCGGATTCGAGTCGATCGAGTTCGAGGAGTCTGCGGTCGGCATTGAACACGGGGAGGGGGAGTGCATCGGCGAGTTTTTCGGCTTCGATGGGATCGAGTAGCGGGCGTGCGGTGCCGTGGCCACGGAAGATCGGGAGTCCTCGCTGACGAGCGATGATTTCGCGGCGGGTGATTCCTTTAGGGGCGTTTGGCCAGGGAGTGCGGACTTCGGTCCAGTCGAAGAATATCGGCAGAATACTGAGCATGTATTTCCAGTAGCCTGGGTGATCGGTTTGGAGGACGAGTTTTCCGCCGGGGGCGAGAGCGCGATGGGCGAGCAGCAGAAATTGGGGAGTAATCAGTCTCAGGCCGATTTGATCGCGACGGTACCACGGCTGGGGGTGGTAGCAGTGAATTTCGGTTACGGAGCCTGGCGGGGTATGGAGGGCGAGAAGTTCGCGTCCGCCGATGACAGCCCAGCGGGTGTGGAGCAGTCCGCGCTGATTAGCGCGGCGGGTGGCGTAGCGGATGACGACGGGAAGCACGTCCACACCGAGTGCGTTGTAATCGGGGTGGGCCAGTGCGAGGTTGAGGAGTGAGCGTCCGTTGCCGCAACCGATATCCAGAACGACAGGGGCTTCGCGACCGAAGAGTGTCTTCCAGTCAAGGTGCCCTTCGGGAACTCGTTTGAGTGCTGTGCGGGCCCATTGTTCCGGCGGCAGAATGATGCCGGGGATGGGTACATTGAATTCAAATTCGACATCACCGGGGCCGGGAAGCGGCATGGCATCTGATTTCCGGAGCACTGGGTTACTGTTTCGCCTGAAACTCGTAAAGAGAAAAGGCGAAGTGGATCAGGAGTACGGCGAGCGTGGACCAGAGGATGGAACGCGTGATGGAGCGGGAAATATCGGACGACGACAGTTTGGGGGTGACGGCCTGTTGCCAGGAGATGGAGCCGATTGCCGCGCCACAGGCCAGAAGTTTCACCGCGAGCCATGGGGTGCCATTGTAAAGGAAACCGATCTGAGGGCGAAGTTCCCGATGGAAGTGGGCATCCCAGAACGGGAGTCCGAGATCCGGATGGGTGAGCAGAAAAGCGAAGGCAGCACTGACAGCGGCCACGAAATATCCGAGGAGGCAAAGAGCGGGAGTACCGATCAGAAAGGCCCACAACAGGGGAGTGCGCAGCAGTCGTTGCGGGTTGGCGTTGAGTGTCTGCAGGGCATCCAGCTGAGACGTGTAGAGGCGACTGCCAATATCGGCTGTGGCAGCGGCGCCGGAGCGTGCGGCGACGAGCAGAGTGGAGAGAATGGGGACGAGAAACCGGAACAGCGAAAATCCGGTCGCGTGGAGCAGATTTTCGGTGATCAGTGGTTCTGAAAACTGGCGGAAGGGCAGATAGCGGAAGACGAAGTCCTGAGCGACATAGCCGAGGATGCAGCAGGCGGTGGCGACATAGAGGCAGGCGGATGGGCCAGCCACAAGCAGCAGGTAGAATCGCGCGTATCGCAGTCCCCAGGCGAGGTTGTTCCAGAGGGGCAGCAGGAGCCACGGGAGGAACAGGAGGTTTTCAGCAAACTGCCCGGAGCTGCGAAGCGAATGAAAGAGCAGCCGCATGGTTCGCTGCCAGGGCGAGAGTGGCCGATGCGGCATCATCAGCGTGCGGGCTTCCGGGGGAGTACCGATGCGGGTGCTGAGAGTCTGCCATTCGTTGCGGGGCAGATCGTGCAGCAGCAGAGACTGATGATCAAAAAGAATAATTCGATCAGCGATCGCCGCGAGGGTGTGGTAATCGTGGGTGACGATGATGGAGGTGCGTCGATAGCGATCGTGGGTCTGTCGAATGAGAGTTGCGACCTGAGCAGCGGAGTGGACATCAAGTCCTGAGGTGGGTTCGTCGTAGAAGATGAGGGGGCTGTTGGGAGCGATGGCGCGGGCAATGGCGAGCCGCTGCTGCTGTCCCCCGCTGAGCACTGTCACAGGGCGATCGGTGGGGACTCGAAGTTCTTCCAGCAGAGCGACTGCGGCGTGGTGTCGCGCTGTGGGCGCCAGCTTTCTGCGGGGGCTGTGATCGATGGCGATCCGCACGTTCTCTGCGGGGGTCAGTTCGTCAAGCAGAGCAAAGTTCTGGAAGACAACAGCTGGGTTTGGGGGAGCGGCCGGAGGATTTCCGGAGGGTGCGGTCTGGTCGATGAACTGGAGTTTTCCGGACCAGTGGATGGTGCTGTGATCCGGAGGGATCAGCCCGGCGAGTACTCGGAGAAACAGGGATTTGCCAATGCCGCTGCAACCGAGGATCAGCGTGATTTCGCCGGGCTGGAAACTGGCGGAAGCATTCTGCAGAAGCGGGCGACTGCCCACTGCCAGGCTGAAGGAGCTGAGTCGCAGTTCGATGCTGTGAGAAAACTGATCCGTGGCGGCAGGCGGGGTCACGGCAAAAGGTCCTGGGCTGGAGCAACGGCGGCATCAGCAGCGTGGCTGGCTGATGCCGCATCTGAGTGGATTGGTGTGATTCGCCGCAGACGGAGAAGTGTTTACGAAAATCGCCGGATTATTTTGCTTTCGTGGCTGTGTCAGTGGCTGTGTCAGTGGCTGCAGGGAGGATCGGCTCTGGTGGAAACAGTTTGTCATATTCCTTTTTCAGCTTCGGAGCTTCGGCGATGGTTGCGAGGATTCCAACGGTGAGAAAGAAGCAGGCTCCAAGCACAAGTGCGATGCGTTGCCAGAGTCTGGGGCGAAGTTCGCGGGGGAGCAGAGTGGTGTTGATCACGAGCGTGTGCAGGCAGCTGAATCCGAGTGCATAGTTATACATCATGCCGGTTGCGGTGGTGAGCAGTACATCGCCGCGTACGAGCAGGAGCATGGCGAGTCCGACGACCATGTATGCGCAGAGGACGCCGAAGTAGAGTTTGCCGATGTGTCTGGGGTCCCATTTGCGGATGAAGGGGATCGCAGTCCAGAAGACATCGACCCAGCGGCGGAGGACGCCATCCGCGGTGGTGACCATGCTGCTGGCAAGAATCAGAAAACCGCAGAAGAGAGTGAGGTACCAGAATGTCTGGCCCCAGCTGGGACCGACGACGTCGCGAACGCTGCCGGCCGTCATACTGGCGACGAGCCATTTGTCGCTCAGATTGGTACCTCGGGGGAGAAACTGTACAGAGAGCATACTGGGCAGAGCGAGTCCGATGAAGCAGGCGGGGAGCCATACAAGGTATTGTTCGCGGCTGACGTGAGCCATCCAGCCGCGCCAGCTGACGCGGGATTCGGGGGTTGGGATAAAGACTTTGCCGGAGTGCGAGAGTTCGATGGCGTGACCGCCCACCATGCTGGGAATCGCGCCAACATGGCGTCCCATACCCCAGCCCTGATCGCGGGTGAAGGAGCTGATGGGTGTGTTGGTGAGTCCGCCGTTTCCGGAGATGGCGACCATTGAGGCGAGAAATCCGACGAGCGACATATCGAAGGCGAGACTGCGACCACTGAGCCAGGCTGAGAACACATTATCGATGTTCTGATGGGGCTGTTCATCGGCATCGCGAGTGCCGTTCGCGTTGGTGTCCTCAGCAGCAATGACGGGCACGTTGCCGAATTTCAGAAAACCTGTGCCGATTTCCTTCCACGTATCGGCGGTGGAGTACATGACGGCGAGAAAGATCAGGAAGGTCAGCACGAAGACCAGTTTGAAGTACATGATCGCGCGGATGGAGTTGTAAACTTTTCCACCGATGCAGAGTGGTATGAAGACGGAGACGAAGATGAGGCAGCCGAGTCCTTTGAGGAGTGCGCCATCGGTGGCAGGATCGGGAATTTTTCCTCGAATGAGTGCTCCCAGCGGGATGGCGGCGTTGGATGCTAGATATGGCAGGATGGAGCCGAAGTCGAGGACGAGATAGATGAGGACCCAGAAAAGCGGGTGTGGCAGGATACGAAATTTCCCGGTGAAGATCGGCTCGCCGCTGTAAAGCGTGTAGCGACTGATTTCCACGTTGTAAATCACCTGAAACACCACGCTGAGGGTGGCAAGCCAGAGCAGAGCTCCGCCGTAGCGGGCGGTGACGGCGGGGCCTGTCAGCCATTCTCCGCCGCCGATGGCGGCGCCGCCCATAACCAGCCCGGGGCCGACCATCAGCAGGAGTTTGTTCCAGGCAAAGATCGGTGGTTTCGGCAATTCGGCAACATTCCAGGGCGGCATGTGTCGCGAGCCTGGCTGCGGAGAAAAAATGGGCTCATCAGAACGCCTGTGGACTTCAGACTTCGGGGTCTGGGGTTGACCGGAGCCAGGTGTCGTCGCAAATGGATTCGGCTCGGTCATGGAGGTGTTCCTTGTGGGTGGGCGGAGGAAACGATCTGGTGAGGTGGTCAGCGGGCGCTATTGTGCAGGCTGGAGAACAGGATGCAAGCGCCACCGCAGGAACTCAGGGCGGTCCTGTTGCGAAAATGACGGTCTTCGCTATACTGGTCGCGAAGAGAGCCGTCCACAAACTGCGGCAGTATGTTCCCGAAAGTGGCCCTGAATTTGCACTCTCTGCGGTTCCCGTGGATGCTTGCGGCCTTTGAAACGGCCGCAGTTCAGTTTGCACCAGGAGACAGTAACCCCTTGAATCGGACGCTGGTCAGGCAAACACGATTTCACCGCTGCGTCTCAGCCCTGCTGCTGATGACGCTGTGTGGAATTTTTGTGTTTCCGATTCCGATGGTCGATATTGCAGGGTCATCCGGTCAAAGGGGTGCGGTCGGGAAGGACACTTCTGTACCATTCCCCTGCATGCACAAATCCTGTGGATGCCGCAACGCTGAAGACTGCTGGCGTGGCTGCTGCTGCTTTACCAATACCCAAAAGCTGGCATGGGCAACCCAGAACGCAGTCGATGTTCCGGACTATGTGGTGGATGCTGCAAAACAGGAACAGCAGCCAGACACGCTGCCTGCTCAGAACGAAAGTCTGCTTTCCCTGCTGGCTGCATTCCTTGACCCTGCAGTCTCCCGTGAGGCTGGCGACTGCTGCACGAAATCCTCAGATTCATGCGCGGCAATCGCAACCGCGGACGCTGACTGCTGCAATGAACCATCAGCAGCGGCACCCGCAGACTCTAAACAGTTGTCTTTGCGACTGGTCTCGACGATTCGTGCTCTGCAGTGCCGCGGGCTCACAATGACCCTGGCGGTGATGTCCACGATGCTGGTTACCGAAGGTCCGCGACTGGAATCACAGTTCGCGGCGCCGGACTACCTGCACGCTCCCACGTCAGAATCGCTCCCGGACACCACTGCGGGACCGCCTGAGCCTCCGCCGCGACTCTGCGGCGTTTGAAGGCTTGTTGACTGT
>JBJTOP010000386.1:0-18659 GCA_046074645.1 Planctomycetaceae bacterium
CATGAAGTTGGCGCGGACGTCTTCTGACCGTTTTTCGATGATCCATTTGAGCCCATCGACAAGTTCTTTTTCGAGTGCCGGATCAGGTTCGGAGTTGCCGACGACGGCGGCGAAGCGGCGGTCAGCGAGCCATTCAGCGGCGGGGACGTACCCGCGCTGGACACCTTTCTCGATCGCTATTCGCTCAGCTTCGGCTGGTTTTCCCTGAAGATCCCGAACGACAGCCAGTCGCATCCACGCGGCGGATTCATCCGGTACGAGAGCGCACATTTTCCTGGCGTAGAAGTCGGCGAGTGTGAGGTCTTCGGCGTCCTGGGCGCGGGCGAGGCGATTGCCGGTCTGCTGCAGTTCCTGGTCGAACGAAGGCGCGAACCAGAGTGAAAGCACGATCGGGAAGCACAGCCCCCCCACCGCGGGTACTCCGCGAAGCATATTGCCGTACTGACGGGACTGGACGTACCGAATCATCAGCATGAACGACTGCACAACCCAGAAGACCGGATTGATATAGCTCAGTCGTGCCGGCATGCGGCGACGGTCGTCGCGGCTGACGGAAACTTCGCTTTCGCGGAGCCTGAACAGTTCGTGAGTAAACCTTCCGAAGGTCTTTGCGAGGGCTTCGAAGCTGCGTCGCTGGGCGGCCCATCGAAGCAGGAGTTTTCTGCGGATTTTGGCTAGGCTGAAGTCGCGGCTGCGGCTCATAGGGTCAGTTCCGGGGGAGCGGTCTGTGCAGTGACCTGGGCTGGTGGAGTTTCGGGCTTTTCCGATGCCGACAGCAGAAGTCGCCACGCAGGAAGGGTGGCGAGCAGGGAGAGGGCAGCGAGGCTGGTGAGGATGAGGCGGCGACCACTTTGGAGAGCCGACCATTCCGGCAGGCGACGCAGACGCTCGGCGATCTCGGCGGGCGTTTCAAGGACTTCGGAGGATGCGGTGAGCAGCCAGTTCCAGCCCATTACGAGCACATTGATTTTCTGATGCTTGCGGGGATCGTCCGGAATTGGACCAAAGAAGAACTGCAGCAGCCGATCTGTGCTGAGCAGGAACGGGATGGCGAGCAGCATTGCGGAGTAGCCGACGAGGTCGTGCTTCCAGCCGGTGGTGAGATCCGTCTGAAAGCTGATCTGCGCGACCGCGATGCTCATAACGCGACTGACATTCATGAGCAGTGCCCAGAAGACAGCGGAGACCGTCAGCAGGAGGATGCGGAGCATTGGATAGCGATGATAAACGCCAATCACCGAGGCGATGAACATCAGCGTGAACAGCGACTGAACACCGGAGCAGGCTTCGGCCACGAGCAGAGCGGAACCGTTCATCGGGATGATGGTGTTGCCATCCAGAATATGGTCCAGCTGAAGGGTGTTGAGAAACTGGGAGGCGATGCTGGAGGTGATGGACTGCAGTTTCTGGATGATGCGGACGTCGCGGTCGCCCGGGGGGCGGACGGTGAGCAGAAACGGGATGGCGAGATAGGTGAGCGGGCGTCCGGAGGATTGTTCGACGAAGAAATCGAGCAGCAGCGCAACGAGGGCCGCGAAGGCGATGTAATAGGTGAGGGGGCTGGGCGAGCGGATGGCGGCCCAGGCAAGAGCGACGAGGGCAAGTACGAATGGGACGGCCCGCAACGACCAGCGAAATGATTTTCCGCCAAATCGGGGGACTGGATCACAGCGAACGACTGCAAAGCCGACCGTGATTCCGATGGCAAATGGAAAGAATTGGTAGTACTCGCGAGCCCAAAGCTGGGGGAAATATCGGACGAGTACGGGGAAGAAGGCGAGGGCCAGTGCGGCAAGTGCAAGCAGCAGAATGCGGCCGCGCGAGAGGACGGAGAGAAGGTCGAAATCGGACTCGTTTTGTGGGGTGTCTGCCGGCATGGGAGTGTCTTACATGACTTTCAGGTGGGTGAGCCCAGGGTTTTCAGGCAGCATCAGGCGGCCGGAAATGCGACTGGAAAACCAGAACCAGTTCCGTGAATCGGGTAGTTTGCGTGGGTATCGGGACCCGGGTCAATATTCTGCCTTGCGAGGTGGGAAAAAAGTTTCGGGGTGGAGTGGGCTGTAGCGATTGAAGCGATGCGGGTGCTGGAAGTGCAGCGGGCTGTCGTTCGTCTGTGCCGCGGCAAAAGGTAGTGTTTGCACGGATCCTGCTGCGCTCAAATTGCCACGGAAACATTCAGCGGGGTAAAGAAAACTTGACAAATGCGTGTTAAATCCGTTTTTTTTGTTGTTGAGTTGTTAAACGGGCGACACAATTTGTAAGCTTTGTTATCTGGGGGCTTTGCGCAACTCCAGCGATCCCGCAGACAGCCTGCGGACGTGCGGCGGTGGTCGGATTGCGGGGCAATACGGCTGGAGTGACGGGAAGGGTTTTGGGGGATGCTGCGGTGGTTTCAAAAAACCCGCAAAAAACTGAGACGATCGTTTTCGGACTGGTCCGACAGCGTTCGCAGGAAGAACGCCGCGCGGTGGCGAGCGTTTTCTTCGTGGATGTTTTGGCTGCGTCGGGTGGAGCCGACCGAAACGGACGTAGTGCGAAAGTTCGGTAACCGGGGCAGCATTCGGGCCATCGCACTGTTCAATCCCATTTTCTGGGTGCTGCAGTCCGGCGGATTCCTGCTGCGATATCTCAGCTCCCGCGGCGTGCTCAACCTTGTCACAGGCCTGCCCGCAATCTGCGGGATTGCGTCTCCCGTTGTGCTCTCCATCTGGATTGCTCCTGACCGGGATGCACGTGCCGGCCGGGCAGCCTCCATGCAGGGTTTTCACCAGGAGCGACAGGAGTACGAGCAGGCGGACTTCTTCTCGCGGCAACTGTGCCAGCTCAGACCGGAAGACGACACAGCTTTTTTCAGTCGTTCACAGCTGCTGGAGTCGATGGGGCGAAAGCCTGAAGCAAAAGAGTTGCTGGTGGCGCTGGCGGAGCAGCGGAATTTCCAGCCCGCGATGAGACTCCTGTGTCAGCGGGACCTGCAGGCTGTGCTGAGTACCACAACGCCACCGGAAGGGCTCGCTGCGGTACTGGAAAACAACCTGCAGACTTTCATCGCCAGGTTCCCTCAGAACGCAGACGGCCGGTTCATGCTGGCGGCGCTTTACGCATACCAGGAAAAGCTCGTCGAGGCCGTCTCGCTGCTGCAGTCGATCACGAAGACGTCCACCACTCCAGTACCCCAGGCGTGGTATTCGCAGGCGATGCTGCAGCGACAGCTGGGACGGGACAATGAAGCCCGCTCGTCTGCTCTCGTGGCCGCCGATCAATTGCTCAGACAAAATGCAGAACGGAAGCTGACAGACGAAGAGTTTCTGCAGACCGTTCGAGCACTCGTGATGGCCTACCGCGAACAGGAAGCACTGCAGCTGACGGAATCCAGAATCAAGCTGGCATCCGGCGACGACGAACGCAACTTCTGGGCGTCGCTGAAGGGTGAAGTCTGTGCGGCATGGTCGCGTCGATTGAGTTCCAAACCGGGGGCCACAGCCACGGAACTGGCTCAGAGCATTACCGTGCTTTTCGAAGGTGTGCGGACCGCTCCCGGACAAACCGCGGTGGTCGATGAGCTCTGCCGCCTTTGCATCAGCACGCGAATCAACAGCAGCGAAGTCGATAAACATCTTGAGGTGGCTCTCAACTCAGGCGTTTCACCGGGGCTGGTGCATTTCATCCTTGGCAGCCGGGCAGCAACCGAGGATCCGCCGGATGCCGTCAAAGCAGACGAACACTTCCAGCTGGCGGTCGCTCACGACGGCAACTTTCCTGGTCTGCTGAACAACATGGCCAATCTGATCGCCGATTCCGACTCTGGAAACTACTCCGAGGGCCTGAAGCTGGTGAAGCAGGCGCTGGTGTTGTTGCCGAACCAACCGGAGATCCACGACACGCACGGGAAATTACTGCTGCGACTGGGGCAGCCGATCCCGGCTATTGCCGAGTTTGAAAAGGCACTGGCTGCACCAGCCATCAGAGGTGAAGTCCATGAAAATCTTGCAAGGGCCTGGGAGGCCCTTGGTAATCAGCAGAAGACGGAGTTTCACCGGTCACTTGCCGAATCGCTCCGTCAGGAGGTGATTCGGAAATAGCTCTGGTCGTTCTGACGCGACCTTGAATGTCTTAACTGCGTATCACCCCGCGGATTTTCATCTGCGGTTTTCGCGTTCCAGGTTCAATTCCCGATTTCCTTGGTTTCAGGAGAATGTCTTATGAGATCCTTTGTGGCAATGGCAGCCTTCGGGCTGGCCGTGGCGATATCCGCCGCGACCAGTCAGGCGGCGACACTGAATTTTACTGGTAATATGATTACCGGCACGGACACCCCACCGTTCCTCGCCAACGGTACGTTCAACCTTCTTGCAACGTACAATGAAAGTCCAACGTTGACAGAGGACGATGCAACTGCTTCAACTCTGTCATTTCAGAAGAACGGCGGTGGAACGCTTGACTATTTCAAGCCTGGGGCGAGACAAGTTTCGATCATCTTCGGGAAAAGTGGCACCAACGACACGCTGAGAATCGTTGGCGACTACCGTCCGGTTCCCACTGGCGAACTTGCGAAGCTGGACATTCTGTTCACCCGCGCACAAACGTCTGGCAGTACACTGCTCTTGAATTCCACTAACGTCGCGCTGATGTTGAGTAATCCTACGACGTACACTGGTACATTTTTCCAGTACGACGCCGGGGATAATATTGCTTCGAGAGCCATTCTCGGTGGCACCATCCCGGTACCCGAGCCAGGTTCCATTGGTCTGCTTGCGGGCCTGGGAATGTTCTGCGGTCGCCGCATTTACCGCCGTCGTCAGCAGAAGAAGGCAGAAGCTGCTGTCTGATCCTTTCCACCAGCAGAACTCGACCACGACGGCTTTCGTTTGACTGCCGTCGTCGTTTCGTTTTCTTTGCCGTCTGGATTCAGGGCCTGTCGAATGTCCAGTTCGACGGGCTCTTTTTTTTCGATGGGATTTCGAACAGCATGACGCAGTCCCGCTCCGAGGACGACTTGATTGATGTCGCCTATTCGCCCGACGTTTTCGCCCGCGCGGCAGCTGAATGGCAGACGCAGTTGTCCGAGCATCTTCAGCGTGTGATATCCGGCACAGGTCCGGTGCTCAACTGGGCTGATCCAGCCACCGCGATTGCTGCCGCGGCTGAATTGCTGAATCGCCCGCCAGGCCCGTCCGCCGGCGTCGCCTCCCCGCAGTCCGCCACCGAACTGGACGCCTCCGACCGCATCCGCGACATCATCGCTGGTATGTTGTCTGCCGGCCAGAACCTGCATCATCCGCATTATATCGGTCATCAGGTCCCCGCCTCTGTGCCACTGGCGGCTTTGTTTGACGCCGTGAGTACCGTGACCAATCAGGTGATGGCGATTTATGAAATGGGTCCGTGGGCGACGGCCGTTGAACATGCGCTTGTGGGGCGGTTGTGCGAGAAGGCTGGCTGGTCGGCCGAAACATCCTCGGGAGTGCTCACGCACGGCGGATCGCTCGCGAATCTCACCGCGCTGCTGACAGCCCGCAATGTATCACTGCCGGGTTCGTGGGAAACCGGCTCGCCGGCGGGAACGACGCTTGTTGCCAATTCGGACGTGCATTACTGCGTGTCGCGTTCTGCTGGAATTCTGGGGCTCGGCTCGTCCGCAGTCGTCCGCATTCCGCTCGACCGGCAGCGACGCATGGACGTGGAGCAGCTGGATGAAACGCTGCGGCAGCTGCGGGTGGCCGGTCGTCGCGTGATGGCGGTTTCAGCCTGTGCAGGTTCCACACCGACTGGGGCGTTTGATGATCTGGAGGCGATCGCGGAGATCTGCCGCAGACATGGTGTCTGGATGCACGTGGATGCGGCTCACGGCGGTGGACTGCTGTTCAGCCGTCGCCACCGCCGGTTGCTGGCGGGGATTGAACAGGCCGACAGCATCGTCTGGGACGCCCACAAGATGCTGTTCGTCCCGGCGCTCTGCACGGCAGTGCTCTACCGCCGCCGCGAACATCGCTTCGACACGTTTCGACAGGACGCACCTTATCTCTTCGATCCTTCCGATCCGGGAATGGCGGACATCGACCTCGGCATGCGGACCGTGGAGTGCACCAAACGGGCGGTTGGATTTGGTCTCTGGGGACTGTGGGCAGTCTTCGGTGAAGAGCTCTTCGAGCAGCTGGTGGACCGGGTGCTGCTGCGAGCGCGGCAGTTCTATGAACTGCTGCTTGAGCAGCCGGACTTTGAAGTGCTGCATGAACCCGAGTGCAATATTCTGGCATTTCGGTATCTTCCCGAGTGGCTGCAGGGAGCTGAGCCGAAGCGGCAGAGTGACTGGCAGCGAGCGATTCGCACGCGGCTCATTCGGTCCGGCGAATTCTACATCGTCCAGACGACACTCAACGGCCTCGCAGCACTGCGCACAACCATCATGAATCCACTGACCACGCCGCAGCACCTGACAGAGCTGCTCGATGCAATTCGTCGAACATCAGAAGGGCTGAGAAGGGATCCATTTCCATGCTGAGTATTTGTGTGTTCTGCGGAGCGCGTGGCGGAGATACTGATGTCTACGGAACGGCTGCTGCTGAACTGGCGACGTCTCTGGCGACCGCTGGGCATCGCCTGGTGTACGGTGGCGGCAGTACGGGGATCATGGGAAGTCTGGCTGATGGGATGCTGGCGGCTGGTGGCGATGTGATTGGTGTGATCACAGAACAGCTGGCCCAGCCGGAGCTGATGCACTTCGGCGTTACTGATATGCGAATCACGGCAGACATGCATCAGCGCAAGGCCACCATGCATGCTCTTTCGGACGTCTACATCGCTCTCCCGGGCGGACTGGGGACGATGGAAGAATTCTTTGAAGCCGTGACATGGGCGCAGCTGGAACTGCACGCTCGTCCCATTGCGATATTGAACCTCAACGGTCTTTACGACGGGCTCGTGGAACTGCTTGACACCATGAAGCAGCGTGGTTTCCTGTCACCTCGCTGTCGTTCGCTGGTGACGGTGACAAGTTCTGTTGAGGAATTGTGTGGCTGGCTGGAGGGACTTTCTGCAGCACTGGGGAGCACGGACAGTCAGGGGGGCTGACGCAGAATGCTCGGCTGTTGTTTCAAACGACGCTATTCCGGCAGCAAAGCATCGAGGAGGGTACTCAGAGCAGCCGACGCGTGCCTGGCGTCGCTTTGCAGCTTTGTTCCTGCCGCGGTCATGAGTGGTATCAGCCAGAGCAGCGTATAGATCAGCAGGTAGCGGAGTTTGGGAGTGGATTTGGGAAGCTGAGCGACTCGATTCCAGATGTTCATCATCTGCATGGCGCTGGTACCGGTTTCGTGGCGTTTCGAGGCAGTCGTCAGCCGGTACAGCTCCCAAAGCTGCCGTTCAGAAAGCTGTTGCAGGGTGGCGGGGGTGTCTGGGAACTGTTTGTGAAAGATCAGCGAAGCAGAGGCGTCGCGGTAGTTGGATGGCCCTAAAAGCAAAACGAGTCCAGCAAGAATCACCGCAGCGCGAACAAGATTGCCCTGGGGCACAAACAACAAAAAAATAAGGCCGGCAAACGTACACAGAGTCAGCGCGGTTTGGGCCAGTGCTGAATGACGGGCGAAAAGAGCCCAGCAGATGCGGCCGCCGTCCAGTGGCCAGACGGGCAGCAGATTCAGCAGGTTGATGGCAACCAGCCAGATGGCAGCCAATCGCAGTGTGGCCAGCGGGTACCGGGTGTCGATCCAGTAAATCGCGCAACCCAGCAGCAATCCCGGTGCAGGACCACTCAGAAGCATGATCAGTCTGTCGCCCGGCGTTTCCCCGGCCCTGGTTCCAGTAACGGCACCTGCGAAGAAGGGAATAAAGAACATTCCGAGGTTTGTGTATCCGAGCAGATACATCGCAATGAAATGACCGAACTCGTGCAGTACGATGACCAGCACCAGAAGGGTCGGAGTAAGATCCGGAAGCGACAACGCCGCAACGGCGATCCAGACCGACAGCGAAATGGCAAAGGTCAGCCACCTGCGAATTCGCGACGCGGAAATTGGAGCGGCAGTCAGGGTTGTGTCGTCAAGCTTCAACGGGAATTTGTCATCGGCAGGCACAAATGGAGGATCCTCGGTCACTGCATCTGAATACTGCGCAATGCGCGAGGCCTCGACCGCAGCCAATTCAGCCGCCTTCACTGACGCAGCCGTGCGAGCGTTTCGGAGTGATCTGAGAAGAACGACGAAGCCGTATGCAAGCCCGACAAAGAGCACCAGCACGGCGGGCGTCGGGTTCCCAGTGCTGAAAAGGGTGCTGACGATCAGGAGCAGCGCAAACGCGACGACGGACCACTTGACCAACCGCAGGACTCGCCGCAGGGAAAATTCGAATGCAGCGGGAGCAGTGGATGAGGATTCGTGCGGCCTGATTTCAGGTTTTTTGCCGCTGAGGTAGTTTCTGGTGTTCTGCAACGCCTCCAAAAACCGGATCTGCTCTGCCGACCGTGGTTCGGAACAAACCGCGGTTGATGGGAGGTTTTCCATTTGATTTCGGCCTGGCTGCGACGTGGAAATGAACAGACGCCCCCTGGTTGAATTCAATTTCCGCCAGAGGAGCCGCGGACACCGTTTTATCGAAGTGCATAGATTTAGCCAGCCAGAACTCGGTCAGCGGACGAAAGGCATGACTTCGGGAACACCGCTCGATCAGCGTTCCCTCGGAGCATACAGCCGATGCTCCACAAGGAACGCCTCGACCGCTCGCGGAGTCAGAAAACGGATGCTGCGATTCGAGCGAATCCGTTGACGTATTTCTGTCGATGAGATGTCGATCCCCGGGATTTGCACTGGTATCACGCGGGAAGCCAGATCAAGTCCAAGCCAGGAGGCAATTGTCTCAGTGGTGAGTTCCGGCTGCCCCGGACGGTTGCAGGCTGCGATTTCGGCAAGTCGAGTGATTTCATCGGGCTGCTTCCAGCGTGGCAGATCCTTCAGTGAATCTGCCCCGAGCAGGAGTACCAGTTCGGCCCCTGAAAACTCGGCGCGAAACGACTGCAGGGTGTCCAGAGTCCATGAAGGCGGAGTGCGGCGCAATTCGCGACGATCGACAACAAATGCCGGACAACCGGCGATTGCCAGTTGAATCATGTCCGCTCGAGCGTGACCGTCGGCTCCCGGCTGATCGACTTTCAGCGGTGACTGAAGCGCCGGCACGAATCGCACCTGATCAAGCCGCAACAGCTCGCGACAGGTTTCTGCGATCAGCAGATGTCCATAGTGCACCGGGTCAAACGTCCCGCCAAGAATTCCGATGCGCATGAAGAGCAGAGTCCCGAAAAACTGCGAGGGTTCGTTTTCTGCAACTCACCTCTCATCATGGCTGAGAAGAAAGTCTCTGAAAGAATAACTCAGCGACGGTGGCGTCCGGTGTCGGTGTGGCTGCCGTGTCGGAAGGTGTTTTGGGAGTTGTGTGGACACTGGCTTCTTCGGAGACCGGAGCGACCGGCGGATGTTCGGTATTCACGGGTTGCTCAGTCTGCGGCCGCCGACGGGGTACGGGCCTCGCCAGCACATCCAGTTCAGATGTTTCACTGGATAACTCCGTTGAGAGCACCTCGGTGATGTTTTGCGGTGTCTGAAACGCTGTCGCGATGGCCGGGACTGGTCGCCTGCCCACGGCAGGCCCTGGCACGGCCTGCCGCGTTTCTGATCGCACTGCAATCAGTCGAACATCAACGTCGTGAACACTGGATCCCGGGGCAGGGACTGCATGTTGCGAGAAAACAGAGTCAGGTGAGCGAGGAGGACCTGCCACGTCGGAAACGTTTGCGGCATTCAAGGCAAAGCTCGATTCCACAGCCGGGGCCAGTGCAAATGTTCGCAGCATCATGATTGGAGAAGGCTGCAGATCCCTGCTCAGCATCAGCAGACTGTCATCAGAAAGTATGAGTGGCTCATTCCACTCCTCGAAAACCGGCCAGTCTTCGACAAACGCATCGCCAGATGCATCGCCACTCGACTCACCGTCGGCGAGCTCGGCGAAGCCTGCACCCCAGACCTCCGGCTGCTCAGGGTCTGCCAGCAAGTCCACTTCACCCGACCACAGCATTTTGTCGTCGAACCGGAAGTTCTCCTCCGGTACACACTCAGAGAAGTCCGTGAAAGATCCGTCCGACACTCCGCAAACGAGGTACTCACCGGTGCCAGCTTCGCTGCTGTCGTCTCCCGAAAGCCAGACATCTTCTGGTCGCTCTTCACCGACTTCCGGAAACCACTCAGAAACTTCGAAACCGCCAGTGTTTTCATCAACCTGTTCCGGCTCCACCGTCAATTCAGCAGAGATCTCCTGCGGAACCTCGCCGGTGACATACTCCAGCTCAATTCCCGGCTCAATCGGCCCCTCGGGCACTGGAAGAACGCACCGCCAGAAGTCCTCCGGAAATTCGCATGAAATGACCTGCGGGATGAATTCAAGTTCCGTCTCAAATTGAGTGGATTCGTCCTCGACCGGTTGTTCGGCCGCATAATCATCAGCGGGGGCTGTTTCCAGCGCGAGCGGCTCTGCCAGAATTTCATCGCTGGCTGCAGTCAGCAGACGCCTGACCTCCAGCGATTCTGCCGTCTGCAAAACCGCTGGCTGGTGAAGAGACACACGGCGTTGACGAGCTGATCGCTTCCCTGACATGGCAACGTCTCCGGTAAGATGTGGACGAACCATCGCAGACTAGCCGTGTGACCAGGGGCAGCATAGGGCAGTTTCCGGTACGCCGTGCAGAATAATGGGACCATCATGAGGCACCAGCATCGCCCGCTGTTGAACGTTCGGCGGATCCTGCCGGATGGGCGGCGTGGGACTTATGCCGAAGGGTTGCTGACTGGAAGCCTGTTAGGGCTGGTTGGTTTATGCGTGTCCTGCCGTCTTTTCTCCTGACATTCAGTCGTGAAAGACACTGGATTTAACAGCCCAGCCCCGACACTTCGACGATACCAGCACCAGGGGCAAGAAAATGCCCACTCTGAAACTCTGTATTTTTCCAGCAAAATGAGCAATTTGTTAAGGCTTCTGCCGATTGTCCCGGTTATTCTGGGAAGGTCTCCGGGAGGCATCGATTTTTGCGCACGATCCGTTGAAAAAGCCCAATCTACCCAATATCTTCGTGAAAGGTCGGCAACATGGGGGTTCCGGGAAGACCACAACCCTTCAATCCCCGCTTCTCGATTTTTCACCATTGATTTCCTTCAGCGAATGCTGTCACCAGGCTTGCTCGCTTCTCAGCTTCGTCCGTGTTGCAAGATTCAGGTTCATTTCACATGAGTCCGATGCTGCTTTGTGGTATCGTTTCGCTCGCGGTAGCGGCGGTTTGTGCCCCTTTCGTGGGTGCGGTGTGCCGTCGCTTTGGTATTGTCGATCGCCCCGACGGGCAACGAAAACTGCACGCACGCGCGGTTCCTTTAACGGGTGGCCCCACAATTGTGATGGCGGTCACCGCCGGCATGGCAACCGCTCTCTGTGCAGACCCGCAGATTCTGTTGACCACCAGGGGCGATACTTCGTTCCTGCTCTGCCTGTCCGCGGCGGCCATGCTGATAGTACTGGTCGGTATCATCGACGACCGCTTTGGTCTTCGTGGCCGCCAGAAACTGCTCGGCCAGTTTATCGCCGCCTGCATGATGTTGCCGTCGGGAATTGCGATTGACCATGTGAGCGTCTTTGGATGGACGATCCAGTTCGGCGATCTTGGGTTCCTGTTTACCCTGTTCTGGATTCTGGGGGCGATCAACGCGCTGAACCTGATTGATGGAGTGGACGGTCTGGCTTCTATAACCGGAATCGTGCTGTCGCTCTCGGTTGCTGCTGTCACATTGATTCTGGATGGTCGTCCCGACGGGTTGCTGATGTCGCTCGCTCTGGCAGGAAGTCTTGCGGGCTTTCTGATCCACAATTTCCCACCGGCACGCATGTTTCTGGGCGACTCCGGCAGCATGTTGATCGGTCTGATTCTGGGTTGTGTCGCCCTGAAGTGCTCAGTCAAGCAGTACACCGTCGTGGCGATGGTGATGCCAACAGCGATCTGGGCGATTCCGATTTTCGACGTGGCGATGGCAATCGTCCGGCGTCGATTGACTGGCCGCAGCATCTACGCGACCGATCGTGGTCATCTGCATCACTGCCTGCAGCGTCAGGGGCATTCCGGTATCCGTCTTCTGGCGGTGGTTGGAACGCTGTGCGCGATCACCGGCGTGGGAGCTGTGGGAAGTGCTTTTTACAGCAGTGAACTGATTGCCATCGTCGCAGTTGGAACGGCCATTTTGCTTCTGGTGGCCTCCCGTTCTTTTGGTTACGCAGAAATGACCTTGCTTGGAAATCGCGTGCGCAGGGTGCTGGTTTCCCTGGTGCGTGGCCGCGAGGGTCAGCGTCCGCTGCTGCATCATGAACAGGTTCGGCTGCAGGGGCAGCACGAATGGGTCAGTCTCTGGGACGTTCTGACTGCGTTCGCAGAAAACAACCGCGTGGACAGTGTTGAACTCAACGTCAACATGCCAAGCGCCGGTGAAGCGTATCACGCCACATGGCGGACAAAGTCCTCCACAGACGCACACGAGGTCTGGAAAACCGAAATCCCGTTGATCGTCGAAGGTATCCGCGTTGGGCACATCCGGCTCGAAGGCGGTGCCTCCGGTAACTTTTCGGAATGGCTGGTGCAAATCGGCCGTGGGCTTGAACCATTCGAAACAGACTTTCGCGCCGTCGTGACTCATCTGCAGCGAAAACAACACAGTTCACGCCCGGCCGTCACGATTTTTCCCAGTCTGGTCATCGATCAAACTCGCTGAGCCCCGTAGGCGTCAGACGATCGTGAAATCCACGGACTGGCTCCAGTACGTTGCCGCGGAACTGCTCAACACCGCCCGCACCCAGGCTCGATAGGGAGTGCCACGTTTCAGCACTCCCGCAACCTCATGAGAGGTGCCGGTAATTCCGGTCCGGTAGAACACCTGCTGCAGCGAGGGCGTTGTCTGTGAAATCCACAGCTGGTAAGAGACCGCCTGAGGGATAGGCAGCCAGCGGACTACGACTGTCGTGTTGTTAAGATTCCCGGAGGGTGCCGTCAGCGCTGGCCGATCTCCGATTGTGAAATCGACGGCCCTCGACCAGTCTGAACGCAGGCTGGCTGTTTTGTTTTCGGCAAGTACCCACCAGCGGTAGGCACCGAAGGAGAGCGGTGTGGCTGGCTGCCAGCTTGTGGTCGCAATGTCTCGAACATCAGCGAGCACCTTCCCGGTGAGGATGTGTCGAAGTTGCAGCCAGTAGTTTGTTGCTCCTGGAATTGCCGTCCATGAAAAGGTCGGCCTCTGTTCGATGGAAATCTGCAGCGGAGCCGTCTGGTTGGGAGCGGCGGCAACAACGAAGTCACGCGGCTGACTCCAGTTGGCTGCAAACTTGTCCCGAACCAGTGCGCGGGCATACAACCGGTAACGCATCAGTCCCAGATCACTGCTGGGCGTCCACGATGAAGTATTCACGATTTCCCGAAGCGGTGGCGCCTGCGGATTTGAAAGGTTTGAAAGATAAATCTCCACGGCGTTGGCTCCGGGAACCGCGGAGAATTCTGCGGTTGGGCGGAGCGTCGCCTGGCGTGCCGCCATTGGAGCGACGGTGGTGGCCGTTCGAACTTCAATACGATGTCGCAAAGACCAGGGCATCCCCGTTCCGTCAGCTCGGATCCCATGAATCCAGATATCGACCAAACCGATGCCAACGTCCAGCAATGGTCGGTAGCTGCGGCCGATTACAGTATCAAGGAAGAGCGGACTCTTTCCTGTGGTCGCATTTGCAATGAAGATCTTCCAGGTTTTGGCCTCTGGCAGATCCGACCATTCAATGAGCGGACGCTGATCCGTGATCACACCGATCGGCTGTGTAATTACCGTTCTTGTCGGTGTGATGGTGAGAGTAAAAAACCTGACTTCTTTTCGGTTGTCTGACATTTTTTCGTAAGCAAGGTCCGGTCCGGCATCCTCGACCACCACAGTCACTGTGACAACGCCACTGCGCGCACGTGTCGGTTTCAGTACCAGTTCTCCTGTGCCCGGGACGGTTCCGGGCACAAACACCGGATTGGGGAGCAGGTCTGATCCACTGCTGGCCACAACCCGAACGGGTTGCTGAATACCGTCGCCGGAAGTAATCCCGGTCACTTGCAGCCGGTATTCCGTTGTGTCTTCCGGAATGGTCACCGAATTGATTGGGTCCATTCCTGGACTTAAATTTTCGGTGATCCATGTGCGATACTGACCGCCGAACCGGCCGCGATTTTTGAGCAACCGAACACTGTCCCTGAAGGAGTCGATGAAGACGATGTCGGTTCGGCCATCTCCGGAAAAGTCTGCTGTCGCGAAGGCCCGAGGGCGGTAACCGCGGGCCACCACGTCGCCGGATCTGATTGCTCCGCTCAAATTCTCGATCAGGTACTGGCGTCGGTAGCCACTGAAATGTTGCTCTATAACCAGCAGTTCCGGGCCACCACCATTGAAATCGGCGAACTGAAGGTCGAGGTAAGCGGTACTGCCGTCGAACTGCCCCACATACAACGGGCTCGACAACCCACCACCGGCGCTTCCCTGCCAGGCCTTCAGATTGTCGCTGCTGATTCCTGCCACAATCAGATCCGGATGTCCGTCACTGTTCCAGTCACCCAGACAAATGGCCCGCGTACCTTCCTCGACGGCCAGGTTTGCTGAGATGCTGTATCCGGTCGCTGACCCCAGCATCACCACCAGCTTGCTGTCTGACGGTGACGCGAGGACCACGTCCGGGCGTCCATCCGAATTGAGATCACCGACCTCCATCAGTGTCGCCTGCAGGCCCGTTTCAAAGGTGATGAGTGAACCGAACGTTCCATCACCCCTGCCAGGCAGCAGCCCCAGCTGTCCAGTGCCGGTCAGCAGCAGCAGATCAGTCTGACCATCCCCATCAGCATCGGCCGCAGCCGACGCAATCGGTTTTACAGTTGTATCGCTGTCCACACGTAAAAAGTCGCCACTGGGCTGACCGAGCAACAGCGAGATCGAATTGTCCGCTGAATTCACCACACCGATATCTCGTCGCCCATCACCGTTGAAATCATCAATAAAAGGTGCTCCAGCACCCCCACCCACCGCGAATGAACGGGAGGCTGCAAAGCGACCGTCGCCCAGACCCTTCTTGACATTCACCCTGTTCACTGATGGACTGACCGTGACAACGTCCGGAATTCCGTCGGCATCCAGAGAGCCAGCTGCAATGAAAAACGCGTCGTTTCCCTCGTCCTCGGCGATCAGAAACTCTTTCGCAATCCGCCCTGCACCAACCCCAGTGGGATTTCGCATGAGCACTCGCAGATCACTCACGCCGTAATAATCCGATCTGCCGCGAGGTGGCGAAAGGAGCACCGTATCCGGCACACCGTCACCATTGAGGTCGGCATCGAATACAGTGCGTAAGTGAGAAACAGGTGAAAAGAAGGAGTTATTCAGCGACAGGATCATGTCGGTCCGGATCTCATAGTCCGGGCCACTTCCAATCGTGATCTGAACCACACGTGACGCAACGGATTCCACCCAGCTTGCGCTGGAGCAACGGAGTTCCAGCTGGCTGCCTCCGCTGCCCAGTGATACCAGCTGCAGCACTCCCGGGGCCGGGGATCCTCCATGCGGGACCGCGCGAGTGGACTGCAGTGAAAATGAACGCTCAGAACCGTTGGCAACCTGACGGTAGAAACTCAGCTCGCACCCCTCCGGCGTTTCGTTTGCCAGTACAAGGTCCGGCAGACCATCACTGTCCACATCCTGGATCACCAGATCCCGCGGCCTGGAAGTGGCGGGCACAATCGGCCCGCTTCCAAAGGTCCCGTCGGCAGCTCCCAGGAAGACAGCCAGCCGAGCCGTTGCACCGGATTCAACTCCAACAATGTCCACTCGACCGTCGCCGTTCATATCCGCCAGCCTGTGAATCCGGCGTCCATTGTATGAACGCTGATAAGCCAGATTTCCCCCCGGCTGTCCGTGATAAACATGCGTACTGACCACAAATGCATCGTTGTTCGATGTAAATGTCTCAAGCAGCAGGTCGGGACGGCCGTCAGCGTTGAAGTCGCCCCGGTGTGCCGCAGCATAAGTCCCCGACGGCGTCTCAAGGACCTGGCCATCCACGAAGCGTCCCGTCCCGTCACCCACCATCAACTGGATTCGATCACGATCGAAGGATTGGGTGGAAAACGAGACAATCTGATCAGGATGGCCATCGCCGTTAAAATCGCCGATGCCTTTCTCAGGATCCAGCGCTGCCCTGAACCAGCTCGGTGACCCTGAGACGTTGCCGAATGTCCTCGTGAAAATCGGTACCAGCTTCCCGGTCTCGTTGAAACTGTGAACGATGAACCGATCGTACTGAAGGCTGATCAGTTCATCCCGGCCATCACCGGTCAGGTCCGCCGCGCCAAAGATTTCCAGGTCACTGCTGGTGAACTGCAACTGCTGTTGAATTTCACCAGCCTGAACACGAATCAGTGAAACTCCGCCGTTGTGCCGTACGGCGAGTTCCTCTGTACCATCGCCATCAAAGTCACCCGCGGCCACTGAGTTGATCTGCAAAAATGCTCCGTCAGGTTCCTGCTGCTCAAGCAAGTATGAGTTCACAGGAGAAAAAACCACGTTTCCGTCAGCATCGCGAATGTCCGTATTGGCACGCAGGACGATGTCCAGCTGACCTGCCCCCGTGAAGTCACTGGCCGTCACCGTCCAGTACTGTCCGGCCCCTGTGACCTCAACTCTGCCGACACGAAGTCCCGCCCCCGCCAGCACATCGAAGTCGGTCACATCGACGCCCGTCACCGCTTCGCTGAAGCTGACATCGAAGGTGCAGGTTTCCTTCGCTTCTCCGTAGTACGGCCCCCTGATTTGCTGGATCACTGGACTTGACGACAGCAGTTGTCGAGACTCAAGCTGCTCGATAACTCTTCGCCGCGGACTTCGTCGGCGCGGAGGATTTGGCCACGTCAGCAGTGCCCGGATCTGATCGCGAAACTGATTCGGGAATCGACTGCCGCTCATTATCAATCTCCGTTGCCTGTCGTGAGAGACGAACATGTCGGGGGGGCGGGGGGGAATCTACATGACGCAGGATGTCTTTGCAAGGTCGCAGCAGCCCCGGCGATCGCATTAAGAGCCAGGCAGCTTCGTCCACGCACTGCATTCCGACAGCAGCGGCTTCATCCGTGCCAGAAACTGCAGGATCGCGGGAATCAGCACCAGCGCAAGCAGCAGCAAGGTCAGGATGCAGCGGATGGTCGCGCGAAATCGGACAGCAATTCGTCGTGTCGGGAGCGTTAACAGTGGACCTGTCACGGCCGCTGCCAGCAGCAGCAACGACTGCAAAACGCTCAGGCGACCAAAGAAATGCCCCAGCAGCACGACACCGCACAGGCTCCAGACTCCCCAGCGAATCACCAGGACTGCTGCCAACGGATTTCGCAGCCCGGGCGAAGCGAGAAGGATGCCCGTACAACTGCCGGCAAACGGCAGCGCGGCAGCCCCGCCGCGAATCCAGCCCCCAAGCATCACAGTCGCAGCCGCAACCTGCAGCGTCAGAACCACAAAAGCCGCTGCCAGCAGGGGGGGCTCAGTCACAGAATGGTCGTTCAATGCTGTCATGGTCACGAGAAGGCAGCCGGCGGCAATCACGGTAAACAGACCCCCAGCCGTCAGACCGGGCAGGAGCGGCACCGCAGGAACAGCCTCGAAGTGGATACTCCCGTACAGAATGATCGGGGCCGCCACCGCAGCCGCTGACAGACGCAGCAGCCCCGATGACGGAATTGAAAGCCACCTCGCCCCGAAAGCATCTGCGGAAAGCAGCAGCGGAAAACCGATCAGCAACCAGCGATCAAGACCGGTCACCGGCGGCACTGCAGGCACCACACCCTGCACCGCAAGGCCTGCCACGATTCCGACGACGAAACCGCAGAGCACTTGCAGGTGAAGACCGGATGCGCGGACTCGATTCGGCGAATGCCCCCGCAAACAGGTCGCAATGCAGCCCACCGCCGCACAGACTGCCGCAGCGATGAATGAGTATGTCAGCAGCCAGAGATCCGGCATCGGCTACTTGCTCATACCTTCACAGTCAATGATCACAATCGCCTCGTCACCGATTGCACCAATCGCACTGGGGTCGAATTTGTAGTCACTTCGCTTCAGCCGCAGCTCCGTGGAGAATCCGACGCGACGAACACCACGGGATTCGATTTCCCTGCCACCCATCAGCCGAATCGTGATCTCACGCGCGGCTGCCGCGGGGACACAGCACGTTGCCCGGGTGCCGCATGAACGCCGGATGAACGCTGATGCTCGAACACAAAAACCAGCCGCGGACGGGAGTCCGCGGCTGTTTGCACTGCGGCCTGCTCGCCGGCAGGCACTCAGGTGAAGAAGGATCAAGGTGGTGTGTCCCCCAGCACCACGGTAGCTGACGGACTGCCGCCTCGAAAATCACGCACAACGGCTTCATTGTGCCAGCGTTCCCTGAATCTCCAGCTCACGCAGGAAAACAAAACCGCTGGCTTTCTTTCGGAAGGAAATCTCATGCACGTCCGGAAAAACCAGCCGCACATGCGTCACGCCCTGTGCACCCACATCTGACAGCTCAAAGACATCCGCCGAGTAGTTTCT
>JBJTOP010000387.1:0-15030 GCA_046074645.1 Planctomycetaceae bacterium
CATGATGGAGGAGCCTGTGGTGTAGGCATCCGGGAGTTTGAGGAAGCTGAATTCGGTGGTGAACCAGATGATCCATTCTTCGGCCCAGGTGCTGAGGTGTGTGGCGATGAGTGCGAGGCAGAAGGTGAATTCGACGAGGTAGTCGCGATCGCTGCTGACATCGAGGCTATTGGCGGCGACGGAATCGAATCCGAGGAGTCTGGCGGTGAGGGAGCGATCGATGGGGAGTGAGGTACCGGCGAGTGCGGCGGCGCCGAGGGGGTTGACGTTGACGCGTTTGCGGCAGTCGGCGAGTCGTTCGCGGTCGCGCTGGAATTTTTCGATGTACGCGAGCCAGTAGTGTGCGGCCATGACGGGCTGGGCGCGCTGCAGGTGGGTATAGCCTGGCATGACGACATCGGAGTCGGTGTCGCAGCGGTCGAGGAATGCGCGCTGGACGTCGGTGAGGAGTCGATCGATGGTGTCGATGGCGTCCCGGGTAAAGAGTTTGAGGTCGGTGGAGACCTGGTCGTTGCGACTGCGGCCGGTGTGGAGCCTGCGTCCGACGTCGCCGATGCGGGTGATCAGCGCGTTTTCGATGTGCATGTGGATATCTTCCAGATCCTGTCGGAAGGTGAACTGCCCGGAAGCAATTTCTTCACCGATCTGGTCGAGGTGGGCGCAGATGTGGTCTCGATCTTCGGCGGAGATGAGACCGCAGTGTGCGAGCATGGTGGCGTGGGCCATTGAGCCGCGGATATCGACGGCATAGAGGCGGCGGTCGAAGCTGATGGATTCTGTGAAGGCTTCAACTCGGGAATCTGTTGCCTGATGAAAACGTCCGCCCCATGCCTTTGCCACTGGTGTGCTCCGTTGACTGTGGAAGTTCGCGCGGCGGCGCTGTTGAACGGCAGCACCGCCGACGGTGTCTGCTGCAGTCTACTCGGGACGCTTGCCGTGTTCCACGATCACGGTGGTGCGAATGCCGCCACGGGGGGTGAATGCGGCCTCGATTTTCATCCAGCGCGGGTTGGTGACGGCGACGAGGTCGTCGAGGATCATATTGGTGACACGTTCGTAGTAGGCACCGTGGTTGCGGTATTGCTGAAGGTAGAGTTTGAGTGATTTGAGTTCGTAGCAGACTTTGTCGGCGACGTAGGTAATGGTGAGGGTGCCGAAGTCGGGGTGTCCGGTTTTGGGGCAGATGGAGGTGAATTCCGGGGCGATTGTTTCAACGATGAAGTTGCGGTTGGGGAATGGGTTTTCGAAGGTTTCGAGAGTATCGCGAGAGGGGTCGGACATTGTGGAGGCTCGGGGATAAGGTTTGTTGGAGTTGGCGAAGGCATGAAGAAACATGCCGTGACGAGTTGAAACATGTTTGTGTGCTGCGGTGGATGAGTCGGGAGCCCGCGGGTTTTTTTGACAGCGGACACCTGCGGTGGTGTGCCGTGGCGAGGATTTTAGACTGCTCCGGGAATGCTCAATTGGTGCTCGGGCCGGAATTCCTGGAGAATCGAATGGCGGATGGGGATCAGGCGTCCGGGACGCGGTAGCGAGTGACGATTTTTCGGGCGGCGCGGAGTCCATCGACGGCTGCGGTAACGATTCCTCCGGCGTAGCCTGCTCCTTCGCCAATCGGGTAGACGCCCGGCATGTGGGGGATTTCCATGGTTTCGGGATCGCGATCGATGCGAACGGGCGAGCTCCCGCGCATTTCGGGGCCGACGAGTACGGCGTCGGGGAGGTAGCGTCCATTCCATTGGCGATCCATGACGGGGAGTCCGGCCTGGACGGCTTTAAGGATGGGTGTAGGGAGCAGAGACGCGAGGTTGCGTGGGCGGGTGCCACGTTCGTAGGAGGAGGGAATTTTTTCGTTTGGGCTGGGGGTGCGATTGGCGAGAAAGTCCCGGGCGCGCTGAATGGGGGCGGAGTAGTCGGCGCCGGTGAGCTGAAAGGCGAGGCCTTCATAGTGTTGCTGGAGGTAGACGCCGGCGAGCGGGTGGGGGCTGCCGAATTCGCTGGTGTCGAGGGTAACGACGAGGCCGCTGTTGGCGAAGGGTGTATCGTGCCGTGAATTGCTCATGCCATTCGAGCAGAACCGGTTGGGTTCTGAAATGCTGGGGATTACGATGCCGCCTGCACACATGCAGAAGGTGAAGAGGTCTTTTTGACCGCGGGCAACGAGTGAATAGTCGGCAGCGCCCAGGAGCTGCAGGTAGCTGTCGCGCCCATACTTATGCTGGTTGATGAGTTCCTGTGGTTGTTCGATGCGGAGGCCCAGCTGGAAGGCTTTTTGGCGGAGTGGGAGTCCGGTGTTGAGAAGCATTTCGTAGGTATCGCGGGCACTGTGTCCGATGGCAAGCACGCAGACTGTTGTGTGAATGGTGCCGGAGGAAGTGTGGAGGCCGGTGAGTTGTCCGTTTTGGAACTGGAGCCCTTCGAGGCGACAATTGAAGCGGTATTCGCCGCCGAGGGCTTCGATGCGACGACGGTAATTGCGGCAGATCATGGGGAGTTTGTTGCTGCCGAGGTGGGGGCGGTGTTCGTAGACGAGTGAAGATCTGCCGCCGCATTCGACAAAGCTGTTGAGGACCCAGTCGACATCGGGGCCGGTGATTCTGCAGGTGAGTTTGCCGTCACTGAAGCAGCCGGCGCCTCCTTCGCCGAAGAGGTAGTTGTTTTCGTTGTCGTGGGGGCCTCCGCTGTCAAAGGAGCGGATGGCGGGGACGCGTTCGCGGACGGGCTGTCCACGTTCGATGATCAGGGGGCGATAACCGCGGAGTGCGAGGAAGTAGCCAGCGAGCAGCCCGGCGGGGCCGGAACCGACAATGACGGGACGCGAAGGAAGGGGGTGGGCACCAGGGCCTGGATCTTCGAAGGGTGGGGCCTGCCACTGTTCTACGGAAATGCCGCTGCGACTGCGGAGCGATGCGAGGTCGCGACCTTCGCTGGAGAGGGCAAGACTGTAGACGTATTCAAGCCGGTAGCGACTGCGGGCGTCGAGGCTTTTGCGGAGGATACGGATGGGAGGGATATCGGTGGCGGGTATTTCGAGACTTTGTGCCAGTTGCTGGGCAAGCTGAGTCTCGGGGATTTCTACCGGTGTCCGCAGATTGGTGATTCGCAGGAGCATTGCGGAAGCGAGAGCGCGAAAAGCCAGACGGAGGATTTGAACGTCCCTGATTTTACGACGGCTGGTGTGGTCGGGCAACCGTGTTGCATGAAATCGTGCAAAAAGACTTGCGAATTAAAAAAAGGTGCATGGCACTTGTGATTGCAGGTGCATGGCACCGGAAGAGTTGATTTGTGGGGTTTGGCGGGCAGTCGGGGCGAGCTAACCGGCCATGGGGGCATGATCGGTGCGGGTGTTCCGGGCTGCCGCAGAGTGGATATCCGGGGGGGCATGGTGGTGGAGAGCGATTCGCAGTTGTCGGATTTTTCTGTTGTGTTGGATTTGGGTGGAATTGATGAGGAGTGGCGAATCAGCAACAAAAGTGCTGCGAATTGGCAACGACAGCGTCAGAGGCGATGCGACGGGCGTGGGTGAATAACTGCGGGTTGGCGGAGCGGCAGTAAATGTTTGCAATTTGTGGAGCATGGCGTATGAGTGACGATTGGTAACGGCGAGTTGTCGTGGGAATGGGCGCTGCATCCTGTGGTGTGGTGTTGGGGTTTGAACGTTCTGGGGTCCTTTGTTCAGAGTCTGGAAGCGGAGAGAGCAGTGAATTCGCGTTTCCGCAGTTTGGCGAAGCCAGCCGCATTTCTGGCAGGATTTTTTTTCTGTTTCCTTGTCGCTCGTGAATACCGGCTTTCGAGTAATCTGCATTTTGCTCAGATGCATGTTCGTATTACCACCGGAAGTGGCGCCGAGGGGGCTGATTCGAAGTCACATCTGGTGTCGCCTGAGGTGCTTCTGCGGCTTGAGGGAAGTGAAGGCCGGCGTCTGGAGCCGGTTGAAGGCAGTGCGATTGACTGGCGATCGAATCGTTACTCCGGTCCGGTTCAGTCTGTTCTAATCGCAGCGCGTGAGCCGTTCGCATTGCGCCCTGAGCAGATTCAGTTACGTTTTGGCGACTACTGGTCACAGCCCGACTGGATCAGGACAGGCAGTGATCTCCTTCTGGCGGCTCCGGAAGAGAAAATTCTGAGGGGGCTTGCAGGAAAGGGCTTAACGAATGTTCTGGAAGTGCGGCTGATCGATCCGCCGGACAGTTTTCAGCTGCGTGCAAAGAGTGCCCTGAACTGGCAGGGGGACATGTCGCTGCTGCTTTTGTGTCTGGTTCAGGGTGCAGTGGTTTATCTGATCGGGCTGCAGATTCTGCGGCGTGCGTTTTCGATTTCGGCATCGAGTGACGCAGTGAGATGGGAGGGTGATTCAGCGATATTCGTGGCTTCTTCGATGACCCAGGCATTGCTGCTGCTGCTGCTTGGTAGTCAGTTCGTTTTCTACATCAGAGTGTCTGTCGGTCAGCATTCGGCGTCGCAGGCGGGTATCGGTTTGCTGTTGATCCTGATGCTGATCATCAGTGGGACACGCTTGATTCAGGGGCTCATGGCAAAGCGAAGTGGAATTCAGCTTGTTATGGGTGGCGTTCTTCTGGTGTTGCTGATGACAGCTGGTGTGTGGTTTCTGCGTGAGCCACTGGATCTTCGCCCCGGCGAGGAGGCCGTGCGTTGCGTGGAAGTTGGCGAGCGACTTGCTGCACAGGGGTGGCGTGGGCTGGCCCAGTTGTCGCAGGCTGTGTCCACGGAAGAAGTGCGGAAGTCACTGGTTTTTTCGCTGCCTGCTGTCGGTCTGCTGGGACCTGGCGTGTCTTCGGTGCAGTTGGCCGGTCTGCTGCTGCAGGCCTGCAACGGGCTTCTGTTTTTTTGGCTTGTTGCTCGTTTTACGGGCTTGCAGGGAGCTGTGGCTGGCTTGCTGCTGCTGGTTGTGGTCGAGCCTGAATTCCGTCTGCTGGGTGCGTCCGCATCACCGAAGATTATGGAACTCTTCTGCGTATTGCTGGTCTGGGGCAGCTTCGAGCTTGGCCGTGTCTGGCTGCGAAGGATCGGGAAGGCGGAAGGTGACTTTCCGACAATCCTCTGGCTGCTGGCCTGCATGTTGTTTGGTGCCGTTCTTGCTTTTGCTGACCTTGCCACATCACGTGGAATTCTGGCCGGCGTGGCAGTCATACCAGCGGTCATTCTGCTCTGGGCTCTGTCCGACAGAGAGTCGGGCACAGTCCGGCGAAGTTCAGTGACGCCCCCTGCAGTATCGGCTGGAATCCTCGTGGCAGTGGGTTTGTGCTGGATGATTTCGAGTGGTGTGGATCGGCAGATTCGAAATTATTTGCCCACTTCGCTTCGAGTGGACGTGGACGAGGATGCAGAGCGAACAGGGGTTGAGTCCGGCACTGAAGGGGCTGGACGTTATGTCTCCATTTGGAGGGACGAATATTTTCCTCTGCTTCCAGAGGATGATCGTCAGGAATTTATTGGCCGGAAGCTCCTGCATGAGAGGCTGGCAGCGGGTTCGGGTGTTTTCGGTACGATGCTTCGCAAAGCGATCGTGTTCGCGCGGAGCGATCGGACATTTGATATGGATCTCGACCGACCTTTACTGCCATACCCGGTCTTCAGAGCGGTGTTAGGTTACGGGTTATCCGGCTGGATTATTCTGCTGGCCGCGGTGCGTTTCTGGAATGCGGACGGGGTTGGCTTTTCAAAGGCAGAGGTGTTTCCGGCTTGCTTTGTGATGATGGTGCTGGCGGAACGACTGCTGGTGGGGGAGGCAAGGCCAGAGGATTCTCTCAACTGGCTGATGCCATTGTGCTGGAGTGCCGGAGCGGTACTGGGGCGAAGGCCGCAGAGAGCGTGTGATGGTGAGTCTCGATTTGTCGGCATTCCGCAGCATGTGCTTCCAGGCGCTGCTCTGCTGTCGGCAGCTATTCTCCTGCACACGGCATTTGGTCTGGTAGTGGATCGCAGCGGACTCACGTTTGCTCGAATCACACCGGTCACAGCGGAGGACGTCAAGCCGAAGATCAAACCCGCCTCTGAGGTGACTCGAGTGTCCTTCACGGTGAGATTTCCTCGTTCAGTAACGCGGCTGAGGCCCGGCGATAAGGTATCTGACGAGGTCCGTTTGTTGTGTGAACGCAGCGAACTCTCGTCGCTCCGATTCTTCCTGAGCGGTGGCCAGCGACAAACGAGGACGACACAGATGAAGTGGGCCGGAGTCCCCGTGAAGTATCAGGTCTACTTCAACGATATCCTCGTGAAATCCGGACCACTCAGCGACCTCGAACACCCTCAGTACTGCGACATGAAATCCGGTGTTTGGACTCGTCCAGGTGAGGGTATTGGCAACTTTGTTTACGTTCGTCTGGCGCTGCAGTGTACAGGCGAAGCCAATTTAGGCGTATTGAATGTGCGTCCGGCAGTCTCGCTGGAGTATCCGTGGCCGGGAAGGTGAAAATTGGTTGTTGTTTCTCTGCCTGACGCCTGCCGTCAGGAAATCCACTTCCGCCAAGCTTTGTCGCCTGCAATTGAGCCGCTACAATGTGCTTGAACTACCGAGCCTGTCAGCGAAGTTTTTTTGCGTGGAGTCTGCGATGCGGTTGGTTGCGTTCTGGGTGATGACAAGTTTGTTCCTGCACGTTTCTGCGGCAGCAGACGAGGGTATGTGGCTGTTCAATGACTTGCCCCGGCAGATGTTGCAGCAGAAGTACGGCTTCAGTGCTCCACAGGAATGGACAGACCACCTGATGAAGTCGAGCGTGCGGTTCAACGTCGGCGGTTCAGGTTCGTTCATTTCCTCCACCGGTTTGGTGCTCACCAATCACCATGTCGGATCTGATACTCTGGGCAAACTTTCCACTGCGGATCGGAACATTCTGGAAAAAGGTTACCTCGCTGCTGAACCTTCCCAGGAGTTGAAGGCCCCGGACCTGGAGCTCAATCAACTGGTGCAGATTCAGGATGTCACGGCCGAGGTGCAGGCGGCAGTGACGCCGGGCATGACTCCGGAGCAGGCGCTGGGAGCTCGACGGGCGGTGATCAGTCGCATCGAGAAAGCTGCGCAGGAGCAATCTGGTCTGAAGTGCACGATAACGACGCTCTACGGCGGTGGCAGGTACCACCTGTACTCGTACAAAAAATACACGGATGTTCGCCTCGTCTGGGCACCGGAAACAGCGATCGCTTTTTTTGGTGGTGATGCCGACAATTTCGAATATCCCCGGTTCTGCCTGGACGCCTGTATTTTCAGGGTGTATGAGAATGATCAGCCGGCGAAGATTGAGCATTTTCTGAAGTGGTCGGCAAACGGCCCGGTGGAAGGAGAGGTGGTCTTCGTTTCCGGGCATCCGGGGCGGACCAGTCGTTCCTTCACCATGGATGCTCTGAAATACCAGCGTGATGTCGCCCAGCCTGCAAGTCTTACTGGTCTGCGACGGCAGGAGATTCTGCTCCAGCAGTATTCTTTGCGTGGCCGTGAAAATGCTCGCCGTGCCCGCGAACTACTCTTCAGCGTCCAGAATTCACGCAAAGCCCGTCTCGGAATGCTAGCCGGGCTTCAGGACCCCGAGGTAATGTCGGGAAAGGCTGCCGCAGAAAAGCAGCTCCTCGAACGGCTCAACGCCGACGAAAAGCTGCGACCACTTGCTGATGCCTGGTCCGCAATCTCCAGGACCACCGCTCGCAGACGCGAACTGCAGAACTCCGGCGTGTCCGTCAATTCACGCCTTTTCAGCATAGCCCTGCAGCTCGTGCAGATGGCTGAAGAAGACCAGAAGCCGTCTGAGCAGCGATTACCGGAGTTTGCAGACGCGGGTCGTGAATCGCTGCTGCAGCAGCTCTATTCAACTGCTCCCATCTACACGGATCTCGAACAGGTACTGCTCGCGGATTCCATCTCCAGAACGCTTGAATCAAGAGGTTTTGATGATCTGCTGTGTCAGCAGATTCTGGCTGGAAAAGCTCCTGCCGACCGTGCCGCCGAGCTCATTAACGGCACGTCTCTTGCTGACGTCGCTGCCCGCAAGAAACTGGGTGATGGCGGCATCGCTGCAATCAATGCCAGCACCGATCCGCTGATTCAGCTCGCCCGAATCATCAGTCCGGAGCTCCGAAAAACACGCGCCGTGACGGATGAGCTCGACGAACAGGATCGTCAGGCCTACGCAAAGATCGCGGAAGCTCGCTTCGCAATACTCGGAACCTCCGTTTATCCGGATGCCACATTCACACTTCGATTGTCTTTTGGCCCTGTGATCAGTTACGAACAGGGCGGAGTAACGATTCCGGCGATGACGACGCTGGGAGGTGCGTACGAACACGAACAGTCGCACTCTGGGCAAGCGGACTACGTGCTGCCGGAATCGTGGAAATCGGCTCGTGAAAAACTCAATCCGAAAACACCATTCAATTTTGTCAGCACCGCTGACATCATCGGAGGTAATTCCGGTAGCCCTGTCGTCAATCGGGCTGGTGAACTTGTGGGGCTCATCTTTGACGGCAACATCCAGTCACTCTCCGGAAATTACGTTTATACCGACCGCCAAAGTCGGTCGGTGTCGGTGCATTCGAGTGCTCTGCGGGAGGCACTGCAGTTGGTTTATGGCGCCGCTGCCCTGGTAAAGGAACTTGGTCACTGAGACAGTTCCGGGCTGGTGGCTGCCTTGAGCGAGGTCAGCGACGGATCGATATCTCCAATCGACGGGGTTAAGTCATGATTCAGAACGTGCTGGAATTCCTTCGTGGGCGCCAGTCGATCGCGCTGGAAGAACTCTGCGAATTCCTGCGGATTCCCAGTGTCAGTGCTGACAGCGCGTACGCTCCGCAAATGCAGACCTGTGCCACCTGGGTTCGCGGTGCTCTTGAAGCTGCCGGGCTGGAATCGACAATTTATCCCACGGCTGGCCATCCGATTGTCTACGGGCAGCGACTGCGGGACCCCGGATTGCCCACTGTACTGATCTACGGTCACTACGACGTACAGCCTCCGGATCCGCTGAATCTCTGGACAACGCCTGCGTTTGAGCCGACCATTCGTGACGGTCGGCTCTATGCTCGAGGAGCTACCGACGACAAAGGACAGCTGTTCACTCACATCAAATCGCTCCAGGCATGGATGCAGACGACAGGCGAACTGCCTCTCAACGTGAAGGTGCTCATTGAAGGAGAGGAGGAATGTGGTGGCTTGCATCTGGAGCAGTTTTTGCAGAGCCACCAGGAACTGCTGAAGGCTGACGTGGCTGTGATCAGCGACACCAGTCAGTATGGCGATGGTATTCCGGCGATCACCTGCGGCCTGCGTGGAATTGTGGCTGCGGAGGTGCGACTTCGAGGTCCGCGTAAGGATCTGCACAGTGGAATTTACGGAGGCAGCATTGCCAATCCCGTAAACGCCCTCGCCCGTATGTGCGGTGCTCTCGTGGGACCGGACGGTCGCGTACAGATCCCGGGCTTCTACGACGATGTGCAGGACCTTTCCGAATCCGAGAGGGCGGGATATGCGAAACTTCCATTTTCCGAAGACCAGTTTCTTCAGGAAGTCGGCAGCATTGCTGTTTTCGGCGAAGTCGGCTGGTCCACTCTGGAACGTCGAACAGCCCGTCCCACCTGCGACATCAACGGCATCGTGGGTGGCTACTCAGGAGAAGGCCCCAAAACGATTATTCCCTCGAAGGCACTCGCAAAAATTACGTGCCGGCTCGTGCCCGCCATGAACCCCACGCGTGTGCTCGATTCACTCGAAGCCTTCCTGCGCTCGCTCTGCCCGCCGGGAATTGAATTCGAATTCCGACGTTTCCACGGTTGCGAGGCGTTTGTGTTCGATCCCACGAGTGAATGGCTGGCAGCGGCGAAGCGGGCTGTTGAAACTGCGTTCGGTCAGCCTCCGGTCCTGTTCCGGGAAGGGGGATCCATCCCAGTCGTGCTCAGCTTCAAACAAATCCTCGGACTCGATACTCTGCTCCTTGGCTGGGGCCGCAATTCAGACAATCTCCACAGTCCGGATGAACACATACACCTCGAAGACTTCCATCGAGGTACTCTTGCAAGTGCCTGCCTGTGGGAGGAGTTATCGAGGGTCGGCAAAAGCTGAGAGGATTCTGATTTTCTCTTCAATCTGTTTCAGAAACTTGTGCGTGAACTGCTGTGCCGAAGGTGCAGAGCAGCATCAGGAGATCATCAATGCTGGATCTGCAGTTTATCTGCGATCATCGGGACGAAGTTGTCGAAAATTGCCACAAACGCGGCGTGCAGGCTGACGTTGATGCTGTCGTTCGTTTGCGGCAGGAACGCAATGAACTGATCTCGCGCGGCGACGAGATCAGGCGACAGCAGAAGGATGTTTCCGCCCAGATTCCGAAAGCCTCTCCTGCTGATCGGCCGGCTCTGGTTGAGCAGGGCAGGGTACTTCGGGATCAGGTGGCTGCTGCGGACGAGCAGTTGCGGGCCGTGGAAATTCGACTGCGGGACGAACAGGCACGAATCCCGAACATGACCCACCCGGATGCTCCAGTCGGCGGTGAAGCCGATGCGAAAGAACTTCGCCAGGTTGGTCCCAAACCGGCATTCTCCTTCCGTCCGAAAGACCACGTGGAAATTGCAGCACACCTCGACCTTATCGACTTTGAGGCTGGAGCCCGAGTGGCTGGCTCAGGCTTTTACTTCCTCAAAAATGACGGCGTGATGCTCGAAATGGCCCTCGTGCAGTTCGCTCTTTCGAAACTGCGGCACGAAGGCTTCACACTCTTTACGACCCCCGACCTCGCTCGCGATTCCGTGCTGGAGGGCATCGGGTTCAGTCCACGGGGAAATGAAACACAGATCTACTCGATTGCCGATACGGATCTGAGCCTCGTTGCAACCGCAGAAATCACTCTGGGCGGAATCCAAAAGGACCAGACCCTCGAAGTCAGCTCCCTGCCACTGAAGTACGCCGGACTCTCGCACTGCTTCCGTACGGAGGCTGGAGCGGCCGGCCGGGCAACCCGCGGAATCTACCGCGTACACCAGTTCACCAAAGTCGAAATGTTCGGATACGCTGGCCCCGACGTCGCGGCCAGCGATGCACTCCACGCAGAGATTCTCAGGATCGAAGAGGACATCTTTCAGGCCCTCGGGATTCATTATCGAGTGATCGATACGGCATCCGGAGACCTCGGAGGACCCGCCTATCGGAAATTCGATATCGAAGCCTGGATGCCGGGACGTGGGGAAGGTGGGGAATACGGCGAAGTCACCAGCGCCTCCAATTGCACTGACTATCAGGCCCGCCGTCTCAACGTCCGCTGCAAAAGCCCGGACAGAAAGGGAACTCAGTTCGTGCACACCCTCAATGGCACCGCGATTTCGTGTGCCCGGGCGATCATTGCCGTACTGGAAAACTATCAGCAGGAAGATGGCAGCGTGGTGGTTCCGGAGGTCTTACGGCCATGGGTGGGCAGAGATCGTTTGACGAAACACTGAAAAGTCGGCGCGACATTCTGCAATCCGTCGCAGCAGTAACGGCTGCGGCGGTCAAAGCGTCCCCTGCTGACTCTGGGCAATGCACGGCTGCTGCCGTCGCAGTCGATGAAATGAATGTCGATGACAGCAGCAACTGGATCTGGCTCGGTAATCGCTCGCTCCGGGTCGGCCTGCTGGAGTCCTCCGGCGGAGCTATCGGCTGGCTGGGAACTCCTGCTTCAGCCCGCAATCTGATCAATCACTTCGACCGCGGGAGACTGGTGCAGCAATCGTGGTATGGTCGAAAGGACGGGTCCGAATGGAACGGTCGCTCGTGGCGCTGGAACCCGGTCCAGGGCGGAGACTGGAAGGGGAAATCATCGCGCATCGTTGCTCGTCGAGTATCCGAATCCGCCGCTTATGTCAAAACGCAGCCACTGCACTGGGCGACTGGTGCGATCGTTACTGATGCCTTCATGGAACAATCACTGCGGCTCAGCGAGGATATGCTCGAAATTCGATACGGTTTTGAGTATTCAGGTGCAGACAGTCATCCGCCGCAGCACCAGGAGTTGCCTGCCGTGTTTGTTGATCCGCAGCTTCGAAATTTGGTGCTGGCAGAGGGCAGCCCCGCATGGACTGGTGCCGTACTTCAACGCTCACGCCCTAACTGGCCGAACGAGTACCGGGATCTCGTGGAGCCATGGGCTGCCTGGGTGGATGATTCGAACTGGGGTCTTGGTTGCTGCGTGCCCCAAATCCGGCAGCTTACCTGCTACCGCTTCGGCAATGCAGAAACCGACCGCAGCGCCTGCTCATACTTTGCACCGATTGACACGCTGGCGGTGACGCCCGGCTTTCGATTCTCGTGGACTGTCTGGCTAACGATTGGCACAGCCGAAGAGATTCGTGAACGCTTCAGATCTCGGCTTCAGCATTGAATTATCTCTGGGGAGGCTCGTCTTCCACTTCGGGAATCGGATCCGCGTGGCCGACTGCCATTCCTTCCCAACTCACCGCTCCGCTCGCCGGGTCATAAAGCAGGATCCTTTGGCTGCTCCCGGGGACCGGGGGCTGGCTTGATGGTGGCACCAGCGAGCGATGATGGGCCAGAATTGCAGAGCAGGCGGGGGCGGTTGCCAGGTTGATCCACTCATGAGGATCCTGCTGCATGTTGTAGAGCTCTTCAGAACCGTCTGCATACCGAATATATCGCCAGTCTCGGGAACGGATCCCATGATTGTCGTGGTTATGGGTGGTGATGGCCGGCCAGGGGCGAGCCGCGTTTGGGTCTCTCAGCTGCGGCACGAGACTGTGACCTTCCTGTGCATCTGGTGGCGGAAGGTGGCAAAGCTCGGCAAGTGTGGGATAGATGTCCAGCAGCTCGGCTGGCTCGGCACAGCGAGCCATGGAGGACACGCCGGGGCCAGCAAAGATCAGCGGCACTCGAGTGGAACGTTCCCACAGCGAGTTCTTACCGGTGATGAGCTTCTCGCCAAGATGCCAGCCGTGGTCTGACCAAAGGACGACGATTGTGTTGTTCGCCCACGGACTGGCATCAAGCGCATCAAGGATTCGGCCAACCTGATAATCCACGAAGGCTGTGCTGGCGAGGTAGCTCCGCACGAGATTCTTCCACTGATTCTGTTCCTGCAGAAACCTGAGTCGCGGCTCGGGCAGCTTCCAGTGCAGGTACCAGCTGAATCGTGGAGTATCATTGCGGTCGTCGAAATTGACCGGTGGAAGCGTCAAATTCTCCTCAGGAAACATCTCAAACCACTTCGGGCTGACGTAGCACGGAACATGTGGAAGAAAGAAGCCTGTGCAAATGAAAAAAGGCTGCTCATGCGGCTGCTGCAGCTGCTGAATGGTCCAGTCGGCGAGCTTCCAGTCGCCCTTCTGGGTGTCGTCGTGCGGGAATGCGCCCCAGTCTACCAGTGGATGGCCGGAAGGGCTCTTCACAAGATTTCGTGCGGGCCGCGGGCCAATCTCTGAACCGGGACCAACAACGTCGAACTCACCATCTGCAGGCCGACGCCCCTGTGCTCCGTGAAAAATCTTGCCCGCCATTCGGGCGGAGTATCCGTGGCGACGGAAGTACTGGGGAAGCGTGACGGCCTCCCGCAGCACGTCCGTATCTCTGGGAGCCGGCAAAAGACCATAAATTCCGGTGGAAGACGGCCTGCGGCCAGTGAGCAGACTCGTTCGGGACGGGTTACAAAGCGGCGACTGGCAGTGGGCGTTTGTAAACAGTAACCCACGGGATGCGAGTTTGTCGATGTGCGGGGTTTGGGCCTGCGGGTGACCACCGAGGCAGCCGATCCAGTCGTTCTGGTCGTCGATGGCAATCATCAGGACATTCGGACGCGACACCGAGGGCTGACCACTGACCGCAGACCGGCACAAAACGAGCAAAATGGTCAGAACTGCAGAGCACCTGCGCAAAGAAAACATCGCTGACTCCATGAACCGAAAGTACCAGTAAGGGCCAGTTGAACAGGACACCCGCCCCTCTGATTCCACGAATTGTACCAATTGGCTCGAAAAAATCGCGAACAGGTCGCCGCCGAAGCTCCGGGCTACGCAGCGCTGGGGAAAATCGACCGACAATGAAAACAAGTGGCACACCGGGTTACCAATGCGATTTCACTGAGAACCGGATACAAACTGGAAGAAAGGGTCAACCCATGACATGATCTCCCCGATAATCAGGGGGCCGAAAATTGGAACGATTCGCTGACCCCCGAGGATGGCCACTTGCGTTATCTTCCTGGATTCAGAGAAAAAGCCAAAAACAGGCGGCGAGGTACTGGACAACACGGCAGAAAGCTGCCACAATGTCCGCCCCCGAATTCGGAATCAGTCTTCGGGGCGTATAGCTCAGATGGTTAGAGCGCAGCTCTGATAAAGCTGAGGTCCGTGGTTCGAGTCCACGTACGCCCACTGGGACACCTTCAAAAACTTTTGGGCTGTCACTTTGTGACCGGCTTGGAAGGAATTGCTGTTGTCAACGAATTGAGGGGGGACGTAGCTCAACTGGGAGAGCGCTGCCCTTGCAAGGCAGAGGTTGTCGGTTCGATCCCGATCGTCTCCAAATTCAGTCTCCTTCGGGGGGCTGAAAGTTCGGTGAAGAAAAAAATAAAATCTTCGCCGAGGGGTTGACAGCAAGATTTGATCTTGTTACACTTCCCCGCTCGCAAGTGGTTGTGTAACAACGACTTGCGGACAAAATGTGATGAATGATCTTTGACAACTTAAAGAAGTCTAAGTGGCATCTGTAACGTTTCCGAGCGATCGTTTGGGCGAAAGTCCAGGCGTGTTGAATCGTGAATGTACTGGCAATTGATCAACGTGGCCAGATACATAAGGGCGTGTGGGGGATGTCTTGGCGTCAGAAGGCGATGAAGGGCGTGGAAGGCTGCGATAAGCCTGGGGAAGCTGTCAAACGAGCTTTGATCCCGGGATTCCCGAATTACTGTTGGCTGAATACATAGGCCATCAGAGCGAACGTGGGGAACTGAAACATCTCAGTACCCATAGGAAAAGAAAGCAAGAGCGACTTCCCGAGTAGCGGCGAGCGAAACGGAATCAGCCCAAACCATCGGCATGTCCGGT